>JAHJWA010000342.1 GCA_018828205.1 Alphaproteobacteria bacterium | reverse complement strand
GAGCTATTTCTACAAGCACGAGAGCTGCGGCCAGTGCACCCCCTGCCGCGAAGGCACCGGCTGGATGTGGCGGATGATGGAGCGCCTGCGCGTGGGCGACGCCGCGGTCGAGGAGATCGACATGCTCCAGCAGGTCACCAAGCAGGTCGAGGGCCACACCATCTGCGCGCTGGGCGACGCCGCGGCCTGGCCGATCCAGGGCCTGATCAGGCACTTCCGCCCTGAGCTGGAACGCCGGATCGCCGAGCACAACGCCCAGTTTATGGAGGCGGCCGAATAATGCCCAAAGTCACCGTCGACGGCCAGGAACTCGAGGTTCCCGATGGCGCCACCGTGCTGCAGGCCTGCGAGCTTGCGGGCAAGGAGATCCCGCGGTTCTGTTATCACGAGCGGCTGAGCATCGCCGGCAATTGCCGGATGTGCCTGGTGGAGGTGAAGCCGGGTCCGCCCAAGCCGCAGGCATCCTGCGCGCTGCCCGCCACCGAGGGCCAGGAAATCCGCACCGACAGCCTGATGGTCAAGACCGCGCGCGAGGGGGTGATGGAGTTCCTGCTCATCAACCACCCGCTCGACTGCCCGATCTGCGACCAGGGCGGCGAATGCGATTTGCAGGACCAGTCGATGATGTATGGCCGCGGCGGCTCGCGCTACCGCGCCGACAAGCGCGCTGTGTCCGAGAAATACATGGGGCCCCTGATCAAGACGATCATGACCCGCTGCATCCACTGCACCCGCTGCGTGCGCTTCTCCGAGGAGATCGCCGGTGTCGACGAGATCGGCGCGCTCGGACGCGGCGAGGACATGCAGATCACCACCTATCTCGAGCAGGCCGCCGAGCACGAGCTGTCTGCCAATGTGATCGATCTGTGCCCGGTCGGCGCGCTGACCAGCCGGCCTTATGCCTTCGAGGCGCGGCCCTGGGAGCTCAAGAAGACGCTGTCGATCGACGTCTCCGACGCGGTCGGCGCGAACATCCGGCTCGACAGCCGCGGGCGCGAAGTGATGCGCGCGCTGCCGCGCAACAATGACGAGGTCAACGAGGAGTGGATCTCGGACAAGGCGCGCTACCAGGTCGACGGCCTGCAGCGCCGCCGGCTCGACAGCGTCTGGATCCGCAAGGGCGGGACGCTGCAGAAGGCGGATTGGGACGAGGCCTTCGCGGCCATCGCCGCGGCCAAGCCGGGCAAGAGCATCGCTGCCATCGCTGGCGATCTGGTCGATTGCGAGACGATGTTCGCGGCCAAAGCGCTGCTCGCGGCGCTGGGTTCGCAGCTGCTCGAGGGTCGTCAGACCGGGATGGCCTACGACACCGGCAATCTCGCCGCGGTGAATTTCAACTCGACGCTCTCGGGCATCGAGACCGCCGACGCGATCCTGATCATCGGCAGCCACATCCGCTGGGAAGCGCCGCTGGTGAACGTAAGGCTGCGCAAGGCGGCCAAGCGCGGGGCCAAGATCTTCATCGCCGGGCCGCATTGGGAAACCACCTTCCCCGCCGAATTCCTCGGCGAGGACCTCGGTTTCCTCAACGATATCCCTGAGGCTCTGAGCGAAGCGATGTCGGGGGCCGAGCGGCCTGCGGTGATCCTCGGTGGCGCGGCGCTGGCTGCGGGCGCGCTCGCCCCGGCGCTGAAGCTGGCCGAGCAGTTCGGCCTCGTGAAGGATGGCTGGAACGGCTTCAACGTGTTGCACATGGCCGCCAGCCGCATGGGCGGGCTGATGCTCGGCTATGCGCAGAAGGGCGGCGTCGCCGATATCGCCGAAGCCAAGCCCAAGGTGCTGCTCGCGCTCGGCGCCGACGAGGTCGATTTCAGCCGCTTCGAAGGCAGCCTCAAGGTCTATATCGGCCACCACGGCGACAAGGGTGCGCATGCGGCGGATATCATCCTGCCCGCCGCCTCCTATGCCGAGAAGGACGGGACCTACGTCAACACCGAGGGAAGGGTGCAATTCGCCGAAAAGGCCGTGTTCGCGCCCGGTGACGCGCGCGAGGACTGGACGATCCTGCGCGCGCTGGCCGATGCGCTGGGTGTCGAACTCGAATTCGATACTTTCGGACAGCTGCAGTCGAAAATGGTCGAGCAGGTGCCGGCGCTGGGCGTCGAGGGGCTGGCCGATCTCGGCACGCTGCCTGCGGCTGACGCCGAAGCGCAGGCCAAAGGCTCGATCAGCGCCTATCCGATCAAGGATTTCTACCTCACCAACCCGATCGCCCGCGCCAGCGACGTGATGCAGCGCTGCTCTGCCGAACTGCTCCACGGCGAAGATATCCTGGAGGCCGCAGAGTGACCGGTTTCTTCCAATCGCTCGGGATGAGCTACGAATGGGCCTGGGGCGTCGCCACCGTGGCCGGCGTGCTGCTGATCGCCTTCCCGCTGATGCTCGCGGTGGCGATGGTGATCTATGTCGACCGCAAGGTCTGGGCCTCGATCAATCTGCGCCGCGGCCCCAATGTTGTCGGCCCCTTCGGACTGCTGCAGAGCTTCGCCGACGGGCTCAAGGTGTTCCTCCAGGAAACCATCATTCCCAGCGCGGCGAACAAGGGCATCTTCCTGCTCGCCCCGATCGTCACCTTCACCGTGGCGCTCGCCGCCTGGGCGGTGATCCCCTTCGATGCGGGCGTGGTGCTGGCGGATATCAACGTCGGCCTGCTCTACATTCTCGCGATCAGCTCGCTCTCGGTCTACGGCATCGTCATGAGCGGCTGGGCGTCGAACTCCAAATATCCCTTCTTTTCCGCGATGCGCGCCGCGGCGCAGATGATCAGCTACGAGGTCTCGATCGGCTTCATCCTGGTCTGCGTGGTGCTGTGGGCGGGCAGCTTCAATCTCACCGAGATCGTCATGTCGCAGCGCGGCCACGGCTTCGGGATCATCAACGGCTATTGGTTCAACCTGCTGCTGTTCCCGATGTGGGTGGTGTTCTTCATCTCGAGCCTGGCCGAGACCCAGCGCGTTCCCTTCGACCTCACCGAGGCCGAGAGCGAGCTGGTGGCGGGCTACCAGACCGAGTATTCCAGCATGGCCTTCGCGCTGTTCTGGCTGGGCGAATACGCCAACATCCTTTTGATGTGCTCGCTCAACACGCTGCTGTTCTTCGGTGGCTGGCTGCCGCCGATCGACTGGGCGCCGCTCTATCTGGTGCCGGGCATCGTCTGGTTCCTGCTCAAGACCTTCTTCTTCTTCTTCTTGTTCAGCTGGGTGATGGCGACCGTGCCGCGCTACCGCTACGACCAGCTGATGCGGCTGGGCTGGAAGGTGTTCCTGCCGATGAGCCTCGGCTTCGTCGTCGTTATTTCCGGCTATCTGATGGCCACGGGGCATTATTCATGACTATCGCCCATCTGATCAAAAGCTTCACCCTGTGGGAGATCGTGAAGGCGCATGCCCTCACGCTGAAGTATTTCTTCAAGCCCAAGGTGACGATCAACTACCCGCACGAGAAGAACCCGATCAGCGCGCGATTCCGCGGCGAGCATGTGCTGCGCCGCTATCCGAACGGCGAAGAGCGCTGCATCGCCTGCAAGCTGTGCGAGGCAGTCTGCCCGGCGCAGGCGATCACGATCGAGAGCGAACCGCGCGAGGACGGCAGCCGCCGGACCACGCGCTACGACATCGACATGACCAAATGCATCTATTGCGGTTTCTGCCAGGAAGCCTGCCCGGTCGATGCCGTGGTCGAGGGTCCGAACTTCGAATATTCGACCGAGACGCGCGAAGAGCTGCTCTACGACAAGGCCAAACTGCTGGCGAACGGGGACAAGTGGGAGCGCGCCATCGCCGCGAACCTTGAAGCCGACGCGCCCTACCGCTAACCGCCGCGCAACCGAACCTGGGGCTCCCAAGATAATTCGATGATCCAAACCTTCGCCTTCTACCTCTTTGCCGCGTTCATGATCGCTTCGGCGGTCATGGTGATAATGTCGCGCAACCCGGTGCATTCGGTGCTCTGGCTGATCCTCGCCTTCTTCAACGCGGCGGGGCTGATGGTGCTGGTCGGGGCCGAGTTCATCGCGATGCTGCTGGTGATCGTCTATGTGGGCGCGGTCGCGGTGCTGTTCCTGTTCGTGGTGATGATGCTCGACATCGACTTTGCCGAACTGCGCGCCGGCTTCATCCGCAATTTTCCGCTCGGCATCGCGATCGCGCTGGTGCTGCTGGCTGAACTGGTGCTCGGGATCGGCGCCTATCGCGCGGGCGAGATCGTGCTCGGCACGCCCACCGGTACTGCCGCGCCGCTGATCGGTGCGGGGAACACCGAAAGTCTCGGCGCGCTGCTCTACACCGATTACCTGTTCCTGTTCGAGGCGACCGGGCTGGTGCTGCTGGTCGCCATGGTCGGGGCGATCGTCCTGACGCTGCGTGAGCGTGACAGCGCGCATCGCGGCCACCAGAACATCGGCAAGCAGGTCCGCCGCAACCCCGACGAGGCGACCGTGATGAAGCGCCCAACCATCGGTAAAGGGATCGACCTGTGATCGGGATCGAACATTACATCGTCGTCAGCGCGATCCTGTTCGTGCTCGGCGTGCTGGGGATATTCCTCAACCGCAAGAACATCATCATCATCCTGATGGCGATCGAGCTGATCCTGCTGTCGGTGAACCTCAATTTGGTCGCCTTCAGCGCCTTCCTCGGCGATCTGACCGGGCAGATTTTCGCCATGTTCGTACTCGCCGTCGCCGCATCGGAAGCTGCCATCGGGCTGGCGATCCTGGTGATCTATTTCCGTGGCCGCGGGACGATCGCGGTCGACAGCGTCGACCGGCTCAAGGGGTAAGCGCGCGTGCAATCGATCCTGTTCATCGTTTTCCTGCCGCTTCTGGCTGCCATCGTCGGCGGGCTGGGCAACCGCGCGCTCGGCAATAATGTCGTCAAGCTGATCACCACCGGCGCGCTGTTTGTCTCCTGCGCGCTGAGCTGGCCGATCTTCCTTGGCTTCGTCGCCGGCGGCGCCGAGGCCGGCGTGGTTCCGGTGCTGCAATGGGTGCAGTCGGGTGACCTGAGCTTCGACTGGGCGCTGCGCGTCGACACGCTTACCGCGGTGATGCTGGTGGTGATCACCACCGTCTCCGCGCTCGTCCACCTCTACAGCTGGGGCTATATGGACGAGGACCCGGATCAGCCGCGGTTCTTCGCCTACCTTTCGCTGTTCACCTTCGCGATGCTGATGCTGGTGACCGCGGATAACCTCGTCCAGATGTTCTTCGGCTGGGAAGGCGTCGGTCTCGCCAGCTATCTGCTGATCGGCTTCTGGTTCAAGAAGCCCTCGGCCAACGCCGCGGCGATCAAGGCCTTCGTGGTCAACCGCGTGGGCGATCTGGGTTTCATGCTCGGTATCTTCGGCACCTTCGTGGTGTTCGGCACCGCCTCGATCCCCGAGATCCTCGCCGCGGCGCCGGCCATGAGCGGGGCAACGATCGGCTTCCTCGGCTACCGCGTCTCGACCATGGACGTGCTGTGCATCCTGCTGTTCATCGGTGCGATGGGCAAATCGGCGCAGTTGGGGCTCCACACCTGGCTGCCCGACGCGATGGAGGGGCCCACGCCGGTCTCCGCGCTGATCCACGCCGCCACCATGGTGACCGCGGGCGTGTTCATGGTCTGCCGGCTCAGTCCGATGTTCGAGACCGCGCCGGTTGCGCTGGGTATCGTCACCTTCGTCGGCGCGGCGACCTGCATATTCGCGGCGACGGTCGGAACCACCCAGTGGGACATCAAGCGAGTCATCGCCTATTCGACCTGTTCGCAGCTGGGCTATATGTTCTTCGCCGCTGGCGTCGGGGCGTACGGCGCGGCGATGTTCCACCTCTTCACCCACGCCTTCTTCAAGGCGCTGCTGTTCCTGGGCGCCGGTTCGGTGATCCATGGCATGCATCACGAGCAGGACATGCGGAAGATGGGCGGCCTGTG
>JAHJWA010000341.1 GCA_018828205.1 Alphaproteobacteria bacterium | reverse complement strand
TATTTGACAGGGGCCTCCCCCCGCCCCCGCACGCCGGTCGAAGCGCCACGCAGGGGGCGGCCCTGCCCCATGCCCCTTCGCGTCAATTCGGCGACGGTAACGCTACCGTCGCCGACCGGTAATGCACGCGTCACAGCAGCCTTCTAGCAGCCTCCTCGCCGATCGGGTTCGGCCGGTTCGGCCCCGTTCGGGCCCGTCTCGTCTTGGGGAGTGGATCATGTGTTCGGTTGCGACTGCGTTGCCGCGCGCTTGCGAAGCGCATGCCCACGCGGTCGGACCGCCGGAGAAGTGCAGCAGCCATAAAAGATAGCAAACCCGCCACGGCCGCAACGGCACGGGCGAGGCAAAGTGCGGTGGGTGAGGGGCTTGAGCGGCGCGCGCAAGGCGCTGTCCAACATAAAGATTGAGGGATCGATTCACATGAAGACCAAGAGCAATCTGCCCGTCCGGGCGAGGTCATTCCTGCTGGGCGCAGCAATCGCTGCGCTGTCAATTTCGCCGGTTGCAGCGCAAACCGTCCAGGAGCCGACCGCTCCGGATTCGGATATCGAGGACGTCCCCGCGGAGGACAACACGATCGTCGTCAGCGGCTATCGCGAGAGCCTCGAGCGCGCGATCGACATGAAGCGCGAGACGATCGGGTTTTCCGACTCGATCGTGGCCACCGATATTGCCGACTTCCCCGAGCAGAACCTTTCCGAGGCGCTGCAGCGCGTTCCCGGGGTGACGATCGAGCGCGACAAGGGCCTCGGCACGCGGGTCAACGTGCGCGGCCTGCCCACCGAGTTCACCCATGTGACGATCAACGACCTCGCCACCGCCTCGGGATCGGGCGGGCGCGATGTCGAATTCGACATGTTCGCTTCCGAACTGATCCAGACCGTCACGGTCCACAAATCCCCCACCGCCGCACAGGAAGAAGGCGGCATCGCGGGCAGCGTGGCGATCCGCACCGCGCGCCCGTTCGATTTCTCTGGCTTGCGCGTGGTCGGTTCGGTCGAGGGCGCCTACAATTCGATTTCGGAGCAGATCGACCCGCAGGCCTCCCTCCTGGCGAGCAACACCTGGGGACCTTTCGGCGTGCTGATTTCGGTGGCGAAGGGACAGCGCAGCAACCGCACCGATTCCAATTCCGGGATCAATTTCCGCCCCATCTCGCGCTGGACCGACCGGGGCAATGCGCAGACCGATCAGGCGGTCGCGGTGCTCGAGCGGGACGCCGGGATCATTCTCGATCCCGACAATGAAGACCAGGTCAACCGGGTGGTCTTCCTCGACAAGGTGGGCGACCGGGTGATCCTCAGCGACCAGGACAAGCTGGGCTTCTCCGGTTCGCTGCAATACCAGCCCAACGATGATTTCAGCCTGTCGTTCGACGGCTTCCTCGGCTCCTACGACACGGTCGAGGACGAATACGATATCGCCGCCTATTCGGCATCGAGCCGCTCCACGCTCGACACCATTCACGAATATGACGACACCACCCTGTCCGACTACGGGATCGTGGTGCTGCGCGACGTGTCCTACACCGCGACCCAGCACGAGTTCCTCAGCAAGGAACGGGTCAACGAGACCGACTACCGCCAGATCGGCGGCGAACTGGACTGGAGCCCCGGAGACTGGTCGATCAAGGTGCTGGGCGGCTATTCGGGTGCCGACAAGACGCTGGATTACGCCAACCTCAAGCATGTCGCCTACGCCCCGTCGCGCACCCGCTACACCGAGACCGGTGGCGAGACGATCCCGAGCGATGATCCCAACACGATCGACATGTACAATTCGCCCGAATCCTATCTCTTCGAAGCCTACGAGACCACCTACGAAGCGATTTCAGACGACAAATATGCCGGTCAGGTCGATCTTGCCTACACCTTTCCCCGTGGTGGCCTTCTCGGGCTGAGCGCGATCCGGATCGGCGGGCGTTTCACCGACAAGACCAAGACGCGCAATTACGGCGAGGAGAAGATCCAGGGCCCGACCCGCGGC
This sequence comes from Alphaproteobacteria bacterium, assembly GCA_018828205.1. Lineage (GTDB taxonomy): Bacteria > Pseudomonadota > Alphaproteobacteria > Sphingomonadales > Sphingomonadaceae > Qipengyuania. The sequence goes on along the minus strand of JAHJWA010000341.1, from coordinate 202 downwards.
GATAGTTCCTATGTGAATGATCGCACGCTGGCCGACAGCGAATTGCAGGACGTGATCGATATCGCGGGCGGCAAGGATTACCAGGCGGGCGACCTCGCCTGGCAGCAGGTGTCGAACGATTATGCGCGGGCTTTCTTCCGTCCCGACGGCTTCCTCTCGCCGTTCGACGACGGGCAGTACTACCGGGTCGAGGAGAAGACCT
>JAHJWA010000340.1 GCA_018828205.1 Alphaproteobacteria bacterium | reverse complement strand
CGTCGGTGTTGGATTGCGCGCCGATCGAATCCGCCAAATCCTCCGCCCCCCAGGTCATCGCGGCCAGCCGCGGCGCGCCCGCGAAATCGCCGCAATGGAACATGCTGCGCGCGCTCTCGGTGACCAGCACGATCACCGGGGTCGAACCCTGCTCGATCCCGTTCGCCACCTCCAATGCCTCGAGATAGCGGTCGAGCACCTCCATATCCTCGCGGCCCGAGACCTTGGGGAGCATGATCCCGCCGGGCCGCGCGGGCATCACCGCGGCGAGATCCGCGAGCGTATGCGGCCCGTCGAGCGGATTGACCCGGACGAACAGCCGGTCGCGGTGATCCTGATGGCCGCGCAGGAATTGCGCCACCGCCAGCCGCGCTGCGGGCTTGTTGTCGATCGTCACCGCATCCTCGAGATCGAGGATCACCACATCGGCCGCGCCGCCGACCGCCTTGGTCATCTTCTTCTCGCTGTCGCCGGGGGCGAACAGCCAGGATCGCATCTTGATCGGGGCGGTCTGGGTCATCTCGGGTCGGGCTCCTCATCGCGGCCCTTCTGATGGACCATCGCGGCTGTCAGCCATTCCCGCCCGGCCGCCGAGGGTCAAGCCCGGGCGCGCGCGTGCAAAAGTTGTCGCAATTGTAGTCACACTGTAACCGGCGGTCGAAACAGCGGCCCCGCCGGCCGCGCCGCCACCTCCCCGGGAACCCCATGATCATGCTTCGCTCTCTGCTCGCCTGCCTGTTTCTCGCGCTCATGGGCTGCACCACCGCCGATCTACCGCCGCCGCAGACCGCCGCGGCGATGCAGCGCGAGCCGGTAACCATCCTGGTCTCGATCGACGGCTTCATGCCCGACTATCTCGGGCGCGGCGACAGCCCGCATCTCGACGCGCTGGCCGCATCGGGTGTGACCGCCGAAATGCGCCCCTCCTTTCCGACCAAGACCTTCCCCAATCACTACACCATCGTCACCGGTCTGCGCCCCGACCATCACGGTATCGTCGACAACAATATGGAAGACGCCGCGCGCCCGGACGAGCGCTTCTCGATGGGCAATGCGAGCCAGGCGCTCGACCCCTTCTGGTGGGATGGCGGCGAGCCGATCTGGGTCACCGCCGAGAAGCAGGGCGTCCGCAGCGCGACCATGTTCTGGCCCGGCTCCGAGGTCGCCATCCGCGGCACCCGCCCTTCCAACTGGCAGCGCTTCGACCAGAACATCACCAATCCGCAGCGGGTCGCCGCGGTGGTCGACTGGCTGCGCCGCCCGGAGGCGACGCGTCCCGAATTCGTCACGCTCTATTTCGACACGGTGGACACCGCCGGACACCGCCACGGCCCGCAATCGCCCGAGGCGATGGCGGCGATCCGCGAGGGGGATGCGCGGATCGGCGAATTGCAGGCGGAACTCGCCGCGCTGGGCCAGCCGGTGAATTTCGTCGTCACCTCCGATCACGGCATGGCGCAGACCAGCGCCGAGCGGGTGGTGCGCGCCGACCACCTGCTCGACCCCGCCGCCTTCCGCACCATCACCGATGGTCCCTATCTCGCGCTCGAGCCGCAACCCGGGCGCGAAGCGGAAGTGGCCGCCGCGCTGCTCAAGCCGCACGCCAATATGGAATGCTGGCGCAAGGGCGAGATCCCCGCGGAATTCGCCTATGGCAGCCATCCGCGCGTCCCCAGCTTCCTCTGCCTCGCCGCACCCGGCTGGGTCGTGCTGGGCGGCGAGCCGCGCTACAGCCCCGATGGCGGCGCGCATGGCTACGACCACCGCGACCCGGCGATGAAGGCGCTCTTCATCGCCTCGGGCCCTGCGTTCCAATCCGGGCTGAGGCTGCCGATCTTCGACAATGTCGCGGTTTATCCGCTGCTCGCCGATGTGCTGGGAGTGACCCCGGAGCCCTCCGACGGTCAGGGCGTGACGTTGGCTCCTGCGCTACACGAATCGGATGAACCTTAAGGTCGTTGCGTCTCGAGAATTTCTCCATCTGGACACTGGCGCAATGGTAGGCAGCGAAGGGAGTAAGGAGTTGAAGCTTATTTCGTCGCTTCCGCCTTTACTCAATCGCCATATTGCCCGGTCGGATAGGTTGAAGCTCATGTCCTGTCGCCGCTCGCTTTTACCGAATTGCTGCGAGAGGAGGGACGCCCGATTTCGCTGATCCTCGACAGCCTCTCCGGTGTTCTGGAAACTACTGCCTCCACGCCATGATCGAACTGTCGGCACAGGCGGCGCAAAATATGCAGGTTATCCTGTTAACCTTTCGTGTGCGAATTTCCGTGCCGCATCTGGTAACCGAGTGCAGTTGCTCGAGGGGCAGGAAAAGCGGTGATCAGCGACATCGCGATCCGGCAATGACCGACAGCGCTCTTCCCTCTTAACCCATTACCAAGTCGCAGACCTGCATAGCCCGATGATCGTTTTGAATTCATTGTCCCCCGATAGAGTCACCTGGATGGGCGTTTTTCCGCCAAAAGTCTCAATCGGCGTACGCCATATGCGAGCATATTCGCCAGGTCTAGCCGTGGCCCAAAGGGTATATTGAACGCTCTCCAGTTGCCTGAAACGGTCCAATGCTTCCTTCGGAATGGATTTGTAGTGCCCTCGCCATTCTCTCAACTCCTCAACGGTGGTGTGCATCGCCTGAGCGATTTCATCCTGCGACCATCCCCAGGCAGCTGTTAGTAAATCCAGCGAATACATCAGGCCCTCAAGAGCGCAGCGCTCGCGTTGGGCCTTAAGGTCGGACAAGGTCATGGACGGCTCGTTGGTCGTTTTCATTCTGCTGTGCTTTCTCGTTTGGCCGGTACTTTTCGATCTTCTGAACGGCGAATTCTGGCCAAAATCCACGTCCTAAGCAGGTCAGGCAACTTCATCCCGATCATCGCCACTCTCCGCTGCTTCGAAGCCACGGATAACGACACGTCAAGGGTAGGAGCACAGCGAGAGCTTCTTCTCCTCGCCGTCGAATCGATATTTCAACCGCCAGCGCTTCCCACCCGAAGGCTGTACCAGGAGTGACGTGACCCCCAGCTTTCCTCCAGCTGGGATTAGGCGGGCGGTTGTTTTGCGCATGAGCGCGTTTGAAGCAATGGGCTACCTAGCGGAGCCCTTAGGGCGTAGCGAAGCAGGCCATTGCTTAGCCAGTTTGGCGGCGAACGCCGCCGGGGTTGCGTAGCCAAGAGACGAGTGTGGTCTCTCCCGGTTGTAAT
>JAHJWA010000339.1 GCA_018828205.1 Alphaproteobacteria bacterium | reverse complement strand
GCGCATCGTCGACTTCCTTGGCGCGGCTGCGGCCCTTGCCGCCCTGGCGCGGATTGCGCCCGCGACCGCGGGTCTTGGCGCGGCGGCCACGGCCGTTGCCGCCGTCTTCGCCATTGTCGTTGTCGTCGTCGTCGCCGTCGTCGTCGTCTTCGCGATCGAGCTGGCCTTCCTCGATGGTGGCGACGTCGTCCTTGTCGGAGGTGTCGACCTCCTCGAGGCCGTCCTCGGCGAATTCCTCGGCGAGCGCCTCGGAGCTTTCGTCGTCGGCGTCGTATTCGTCGCCGGGCATCTCGCCGCGCTCTTCCTCTTCGGCGCGCAGGCGTTCTTCCTCTTCGGCGACCTCGGCCTCTGCGGCGAGCAGCGCGTCGCGGTCGTCCTTGGGAATCTGGTAGTAGTCGGGATGGATCTCGCTGAAGGCGAGGAACCCGTGCCTATTGCCGCCGAAGTCGACGAAAGCCGCCTGCAGCGAGGGTTCGACCCGTGTTACCTTGGCGAGATAGATATTGCCTTTGATCTGCCGGTGATCGGCGGATTCGAAATCGAACTCCTCAATCCGATTTCCCTTGAGAACCGCCACCCGGGTTTCTTCCGAGTGGCGCGCATCGATAAGCATGCGCGTTGCCATGTAGATTTCTCCATGCGCAAGGGGCCGGGACATGCCCGGCAGCCGACTTGCGCCTTGTGTTGTGATAACCGCCGTCGCGATGCGGATCGGCAGTCGTGGATGACCGGCCGCCGCGCGTTGCCGTGCGGAGCCGGAATGTCGTGTCTGCAGCATGGAACCTGCGCGAATTGAGCGCTGTCCGGCCCGCAAATCCCTCGGGGCAGGCGATTGCCTGTCGAGGGTGCAGCGAGGGGGAACGGTTCGTGTCTTGCATCAACCTGTCTCAGGACCGACTTCGAGAGAAGGCGGCCGTTTTGGCGTGAAGCGGGTGTACTAGGGCGAACGCGAGGCGTTCGCGGCCGGAGCCCTTCCATCACGACCGAGGCGCTAGCACCGTGGGTATCTTACGGCAACCATATTGCGCGGAAGGGCGCGGCAACCCTAGTGCGAATGCGCCATGGCCCGGTTCCTGCCCCTGATCCTGCTCGCTCTCATCCCGGTAACCATCCTCGCGGTTCTTGCCGGGGCGGCGGTCACGGGGCGCGCGCTCGATCTGCCGCAGCCGGGCCGCGGCCCTGTCCTGCGGGTCGAATTGCCGGCCTCGGACGATGGCGTGCCGCTGCCCGAGATCGCGGGCGAGGAGCGCGGCGGCGAGGAGAGCGACCTGCCGCTGGTGGTGATCGACCCCGGACATGGCGGCCACGATCCGGGCGCGTCGAGCGAGGGCATGCAGGAAAAGGACCTCGTGCTGCGGCTTGCGCGCGCGCTGCGCGACCGGTTGCTCGAACGGGGCGATGTGCGGGTGGCGCTGACCCGCAACGAGGATCGCTACCTGCTCCACGCCGAACGCTACGAGATCGCCCGGCGGCTGGGCGCCGATCTGTTCGTTTCGATCCACGCCGATTCCGCGGGCGAGGCGACCGAAGTGGCGGGCGCCAGCATCTACACGCTGTCGAACGACGCCTCGAGCGAGGCGGCGGCGCGCTTCGCCGAGCGCGAGAACCGCTCGGACCGGATCAACGGCCAGGAGATCGCCGGGCAGAGCGATGCGGTCAACACCATCCTGGTCGAATTGTCGCAGCGCCGGACCCAGGCCGAATCCGCCGAATTCGCCTCGCTGATCCAGCGCGAGGGGGCGGGCACGATCCGCTTCCATCCCCAGCCGCGCCGCTCCGCCGCGCTCAAAGTGCTGCGCGCGCCCGACGTGCCCTCGGTGCTCTACGAAAGCGGTTTCATCACCAATGCCGACGAGGCGCAGCGGCTGGCCTCGCCCGAGGGGCGCGCGCGCTTCGCCGAGGTGATGGCGCGCGCGATCCGCATCTATTTCATCCGCCAGCGCGAGGATCTGCTGGAGCCGCCCGCAGCGCTGGAGCCGGCCGGCGAAGCGGATGGCGTCGCGGACACCGACGCCGAAGCCGACGCCGACACCGACACCGACGGGGGGTAGACCCCCGCGATTCACTGCGTCGCTTCGTTATGGCGCGAGTCAGTTTGGGCGTGCTAAGGGCGCGCCTGCAGATTTTGGGACCCCGATGGCCGAGCAATCCAGACTAGACACAATCCGCCACCGCATGCGCGGCGACCTCGCCGCCGCGCGCGACTGGTTCCGGCGCAACTGGCGCGCAAATCGCTGGTTTCGCTGGGGCACCGGCCTGCTGGTGCTCGGTCTCGTCGTCCTCGCGCTGGCCTGGACGCTGCTCGCGCGCGGGCTGCCCGATGCCGAGAGCCTGCTCGATTACGAGACCCCGCTGCCCACCGTCGTGCGCGGCGTCGATGGCGAGATCGTGCATTCCTACGCGCGCGAACGCCGCGTCCAGCTGCAATATGTCGATTTCCCCACCACGCTGGTGGAAGCCTTCCTCGCGGCCGAGGACCGGACCTTCTTCAGCCATGGCGGGGTCGATTTGACCGGTACCGCCAATGCGGTGTTCGACTATGCGAGCAAGATGGGCTCGGGCGAACGCGCGGTGGGCGGTTCCACGATCACCCAGCAGGTCGCCAAGAACGTGCTGCTCGGCGACGAATATTCGGTCACCCGCAAGCTCAAGGAAATGATCCTCGCGCGGCGGATCGAGGATGTGCTGAGCAAGCGCGAGATCCTCGAACTCTATCTCAACGAGATTCCGCTGGGTCGTCGCAGCTTCGGGGTGCAAGCCGCGAGCCGCGCCTATTTCGATAAGGACGTGGCCGATCTCGACCTGCACGAAATGGCGTTTCTGGCGATCCTGCCCAAGGCGCCGGAACGTTACGGGCGCGCGCAGCACGAGCAGCTCGCGCTCACTCGGCGCAATTTCGTCATCGACCAGATGGTCGCCAACGAGTTCATCACCCCCCAGGAGGGTGCCAGCGCGCGGCGCGAGGGGCTGGGTCTGGTCCAGCAACGCGAGGAGCGCTCCGCGGATGCGGGCTATTTCCTCGAGGAAGTGCGCCGCCAGCTGATCGAGAAATTCGGCGAGACCGCGGAAGACGGCGGCAACAGCGTCTATGCCGGCGGCCTGTGGGTTCGTACCTCGCTCGATATGGAATTGCAGAATGCGGCGCGCGACGCGCTCAGGGCGCAATTGCTCAGCTATCACGGCAACCGCGGCTGGACCGGCCCGGTCGCCACGCTCAATCCCGACAATGGCGATCTGATCGGCCAGCTGCGTTCCTCCAACCTCGGGATCAATTACGAGGATTGGCGGATCGGCGTGGTCACCGAGCGCAGCGGTTCCTCCGCCTCGATCGGTCTGACCGATGGCGAGACCTATCCGCTGATCGGCGCCGCCCCCGGCGAATTGAAACTGGGCGATGCGGTCGCGGTGCAGCAATCGGGCGAGGGCTATCGGCTGCGCGCGGTGCCCGAGGTCTCGGGCGCCTTCCTGGCGCAGAACCCGCAGACCGGACGCGTGCTGGCCATGCAGGGCGGGTTCGACGCGCGGCTCGGTTCGTTCAACCGTGCGACGCAGGCGCTGCGCCAGCCGGGCTCGACCATCAAGCCCTTCGTCTACGCCACCGGGCTCGAACACGGGCTGACCCCGGCGAGCCAGGTGCCCGACCAGACCTTCTGCTATTATCAGGGCGCCAACCTCGGCGAAAAATGCTTCCGCAATTTCGGCGGCGGCGGGGGCGGGGTCCACACCATGCGCTGGGGGCTGGAGCAGAGCCGCAATCTGATGACCGTCCACATCGCGATGGACGCCGGAATGCCCAATGTCATCAAGACCTTCGAGCGGCTCAACATCGGCAGCTACGAGCCCTATCCGGCTTTCGCGCTCGGAGCCGGGGACACGACGGTCGAACGGATGGTCAACGCCTATTCGGCGCTGGTGAATTGGGGCCGGCTGCACCAGCCCAGCGTGATCGACTATGTCCAGGACCGGCAGGGCAGGGTGATCTGGCGCGCCGACCAGCGCGAATGCACCAATTGCAACATGCCCGAATGGGATGGCCAGCCGATGCCCCGACTGGGCACTTCCGGCAAGCAGGTGATGGATCCGCGGACCGCGTTCCAGACGGTGCACATGCTCGAGGGCGTGGTCACCCGCGGCACAGCGGTGCGGCTGCGCAGCCTCGAAATGCCGCTGTTCGGCAAGACCGGCACCACCAGCGGTCCGACCGATGCCTGGTTCGTCGGCGGTTCGCCGCAGATCGTCGCCGGCATGTATGTCGGGCACGACCAGCCGCGCGATCTGGGCGGCTGGGTGCAGGGCGGCAACACCGCCGCGCCGATCTTCAAGCGCTTCGTCGAGGCCTCGCGCGAGCGCTGGGAGGGCGACGAGTTCATCGCCCCCGCTGGCGTCCGCATGGTCCGCATCGACCGGCGCAGCGGCAAGCGGGTGTTCGACGGCACGCCGAGCAACGAGCCCACCGCCTCGGTGATCTGGGAAGCCTTCAAGCCCGATACCGAGCCTGCCCGCGCGACCCGCCAGGACGAGATCGCCGCCAAGCGCAACGCCATCCTCGAACAGATCCGCCGGGGGCGCATCGCGCAGACCCGCGCCGAGGCTCCGGTGCGACGCGAGGAAGCGCCCGGCGATTTCGTCGAGCAGCAGGGCGGTATCTACTAGCGAGGCGAGCCGTATTCCGCGCTGTTGGCGTAAACTTTAGTAAACTTTACAAACGACGCCTGCTCGCTAAGCGGGCGGTCCCGAGCCCCAACCGAGGAATTTGTCATGCGTGCCGAAGGGCAGGCCTATATCGACCGCATCGAAGCCGCGCTCGCGCTGGTCCGCCAGTCGCTCGACTGGGAGCGGGCGCTGCGCCGTCTCGAGGAACTCAACGCGCGCGTCCAGGACCCCAGCCTGTGGGACAATCCCAAGGAAGCGCAGGCGCTGAGCCGCGAGCAGAAGCGGCTCGAGGATGCGGTCAACACGGTCAACGACATCTCCTCCGAGATGTCCGATGCGATCGAATTCGTCGAGATGGGCGAGGCCGAGGGCGACGAGGATGTCGTCAAGGACGGGCTCACCAGTCTCGAGAAACTCGCCGCACGCGCCGATGCCGACAAGGTGCGCGCGCTGCTCTCGGGCGAAGCCGATGGCAACGACACCTATATCGAGATCCATGCCGGCGCGGGCGGGACCGAGAGCCAGGACTGGGCGGAAATGCTGTTCCGCATGTACACCCGCTGGGCCGAGCGCCGCGGGCTCAAGGTCGAGACCGTCGAATATCAGGCCGGCGACCAGGCCGGGATCAAGAGCGCGACGATCCTGGTCAAGGGCGAAAACGCCTATGGCTACGCCAAGACCGAGAGCGGGGTCCATCGCCTCGTGCGGATCAGCCCCTACGACAGTTCGGCGCGGCGCCACACCAGTTTCAGTTCGGTCTGGGTCTATCCCGTGATCGACGACGACATCGAGATCGAGATCAACGAGAGCGATCTCAAGATCGACACCTACCGCGCCTCGGGTGCCGGCGGGCAGCACGTCAACACCACCGATTCCGCGGTCCGGATCACCCACCAGCCGACCGGGATCGTCGTCGCCAGCCAGAACGACCGCAGCCAGCACAAGAACCGCGCGACCGCGATGGGGATGCTCAAGGCGCGGTTGTTCGAGCGCGAGATGGCCGAGCGCGAAGCCGCAGCCAGCGGCGAGTATCAGGAAAAAAGCGACATCGGCTGGGGTCACCAGATCCGCAGCTATGTTCTGCAGCCCTACCAGATGGTCAAGGATCTGCGCACCGGCGTGGTCTCGCCATCGCCCGATGCGGTGCTCGACGGTGGGATCGACGATTTTATCTCCGCGGCCCTGGCGCAGCGCGTGACCGGCGAGACGGTCGAGGTCGAAGACGTCGAATAGGCGTTCGGGGTGCTGGTGATGGCGAAATCTTTGCGCGGCGATGGCACCGGCGCTAGGGCTCGGGCCCGATGACCGCACTCATGCCTCGTTTTCTCCTGTTCCTCGCGGCGTCGGTGCTGGTCCTGGCCGGCTGCGAGCAGGTCGACAACAGCCGCCCCGAAACCGCGCGCGACTTCCCGCTGCCCGACCGCCCCGTGTCCGATCTGGGCGGCACCGAGTTCTCGACCGAAACCACCCGCGACAACCGCGGCGAAGCGGAAACGGTGATGGAGCTTGCCGGGATCGCGGAAGGCATGACCGTCGCCGATATCGGTGCGGGCGAGGGCTATTACACCGTCCGGCTTGCCGAGCGCGTCGGCGAGGACGGCCGCGTGCTGGCGCAGGATATCGACCGCGCGGCGTTGCAGCGGCTCGGCCAGCGGGTCGAGCGCGAGCGGCTCGACAATGTCGCGATCAAGCCAGGGGCTGCGGATGATCCGCATCTTCCGGAGGGCAGTTTCGACCGCATCTTCATGGTCCATATGTATCACGAGATCGGCGAGCCCTACGCGCTGCTGTGGCGGATGTGGCCATCGCTGCGCGAAGGCGGCCAGGTGGTCGTCGTCGATGTCGACCGCCCGACCGATCAGCACGGCATCCCCCCGATGCTGCTGGCCTGCGAATTCGAGCGCGTGGGCTACAGGCTGGTCGCGTTCAGGGACGCGCCACAGCTGGCCGGGTACTATGCACAGTTCGAAAGGGCCGCTAACAGGCCCCAGCCCGACGGCATTCAGCCCTGTCGCGAAGCGACGAACAGGGCAGACACCGCGAGCCGCTAGCTCGCCGACACGAAAGATTTCATCATGGCATTCAAAGGGCTCAGCCCGATCAATTACGGCGGCCGCGAAGTATGGCCGCTGATCGAGGGCGGCAAGGGCGTCTCCGCTTCCAACCACGCGAGCTCGGGCGCCTGGGCCGCCGCGGGCGGGATCGGTACGGTCAGCGCGGTCAACGCCGACAGCTACGATGCCGAAGGCAAGATCGTGCCGCAGGTCTACGACGCGCTCACGCGCAAGGAACGCCACGAGCAGCTGATCCGCTACGCCATCGACGGCGCCACCGAACAGGTGAAGCGCGCGCATGAGATCGCCGGCGGTCAGGGCGCGGTCAACATCAACGTATTGTGGGAAATGGGCGGGGCGCAGCAGGTGCTCGAAGGGGTGCTCGAGAACACTCCGGGCCTGGTCGCCGGTGTCACCTGCGGCGCGGGCATGCCCTACAAGCTCGCCGAGATCGCGCAGCGCTTCAACGTCAGCTATCTGCCGATCATCAGTTCGGCGCGCGCCTTCCGCGCGCTGTGGAAGCGCAGCTATTCCAAGGTCCCCGAACTGATGGCCGCGGTCGTCTACGAGGATCCCTGGCTGGCGGGCGGGCACAACGGGTTGTCCAACGCCGAGGATCCCACCAAGCCCGAGGATCCCTATCCCCGCGTCAAGGCGCTGCGCGAGACCATGCGCGCCGAAGGGGTCTCCGAGGAGGTCGTCATCGTGATGGCGGGCGGGGTGTGGTTCCTGCGCGAATGGAACGACTGGATCGACAATCCCGAGCTCGGCAAGATCGCCTTCCAGTTCGGCACGCGTCCGCTGCTGACCGAGGAAAGCCCCATTCCGATCGAGTGGAAGGACATGCTGCGCACGCTCGACGAGGGCGATATCCTGCTGCACAAATTCTCGCCCACCGGGTTCTATTCCTCGGCGGTCAAGAACCCCTTTCTCTACGATCTGATCCATCGCTCCGAACGCCAGATCCCGATCTTCAAGCGCGGCGAGCAGGAAGGCACCATGCCGCTCGCCGACGAGGGCAAGGCGAAGAATTTCTGGGTCGCCCCCGAGGATCGCCCGCGGGCACAGGAATGGATGGCGAAGGGCTTCACCGAGGCGCTCAAGACCCCCGACGGCACCGCGGTCTTCGTGACCCCCGAGAGCCGCGACGTGATCCGCAAGGACCAGCAGGACTGCATGGGCTGCCTGTCGCACTGCGCCTTCTCGAGCTGGAAGGATCACGACGACTACACCACCGGCCGGCTCGCCGATCCGCGCAGCTTCTGCATCCAGAAGACGCTGCAGGACATCGCCCATGGCGGCCCGGTGGACGAGAACCTCGCCTTCGCCGGGCACGCGGCCTACCGATTCAAGCAGGACCCGTTCTACTCGAACAACTTCACCCCTTCGGTGAAGCAGCTGGTCGATCGTATCCTTACGGGCGACTAATTGGGACCGGCCTCGTCATGCGGTGACTGGCGCATCGCGAGGTTCGGCTAGCGTTCGAGCGCGGTCAGCACCTGGTCGGGAGGGCGGTGGCCGTCGACCCACATGCGGATGTTGGCGATCACCTTGAGCCCCGATTCCTCGCGGCCCTCGCGCGTCGCGCTGCCGATATGCGGGAGGGTCATGACGTTGGGATGCGCGATCAGCCGCGGGTCGACGGCGGGTTCGTCTGGGTAGACGTCGAGCCCGGCACCTGCCAGCCGCCCGCTTTCGAGCGCCGCGATCATCGCCTCCTGATCGATCAGATCGCCGCGCGCGGTGTTGATGATGCAGGCGCCCTCTTTCATCAGCGCGATCCGCCTGGCATCGATCATCCCGCGGCTGTCGTCGTTGGCGGGGCAGTGCAGCGTGAGAATATCGGCCTGCGCCACCAGCTCGTCGAGGGTCTCGACATAGCGCGCCGCGAACATCCGCTCGACCGCCTCGGGCAGCCGCTTGCGGTTGTAATAGGCGATCTCCAGCCCGAAGGCGCGCGCCCGGTGCGCGACCGCCTGGCCGATCCGCCCCATCCCGACGATGCCGAGAACCTTGCCGCCCAGCTTGCGGCCAAGCAGCGAGGTGGGGGTCCAGCCGCTCCACTGGCCGCTGCGGATCAATTGCACGCCTTCGCGGATCCGGCGGGGAACGCCAATGATCCCCGCCATGGCGAGATCGGCGGTGTCGTCGGTGAAGACGCTGGGGGTATTGGTGACGATGATCTTGCGCGCAGCAGCGGCGGCGAGATCGATATGATCGGTTCCGGCGCCGAAGCTGGCGATCAGCCCGAGCTGGCTGCCGGCAGTCTCGATCAGTTCGCGGTCGATCCGGTCGGTGACGGTGGGAACCAGCACGTCGCAGCTGGCCATCGCCTCGGCGAGCGCCTCGCGCGAAAAGGGCTCGTCCGCGGTGTTGAGCCGAGCATCGAACAAGTCGCTGAAGCGCGCTTCCACCTCGGGGAGCAGGCGGCGGGTCACCACCACGCGCGGAGCACGGTCGAGGCGGCGGGTGGGGCGGTCGGGGGTCTCGGTCATATTCCCTTGCGGGCTAGGCGCTGGGGTGGCGGAGGGTCAAGCGTCCGCGTGATCGCGTTGTCCGCCCGAGCCGCCTTGCCGCGCCGACTCGCTTGCGGTAAATCGCTGACCAGCCGTGAAAACCTTCCTTGCCATCCTGCTTGCCGCCCTCGCGCTGTTTGCCGCTCCCGCGCAGGCGCAGGAGCGAGATGTGCCCTATTGGGCCAGCATCCGCGCCTCCGAGCTCAATATGCGCGTCGGTCCGAGCCGCGACTACAAGGTGTCCTGGGTCTATCGTCGCCCCGGCCTGCCGGTGAAGGTGGTGCGGGTGATGGAGGGCTGGCGGCTGATCCAGGATCCCGATGGCGAGCAGGGCTGGGTGGTGGCGCGCCTGCTGAGCCCCGATCGCACCGCGATGGTGATCGGAACCGAGCCGGCGGCGCTTCGCGATTCTCCCGACGACACCGGCGGTCTGCGCTGGCGCGCGGCTCCCGGCGTCGTCGGGGTGATCGGCGACTGTTCGGAGGGCTGGTGCGAATTCGACGTCGACGGTCGCCGAGGCTGGGTGCGTCAGGGCCGCCTGTTCGGTTCGCTGGAGCCCTGACCGACCGGGGGCCAGACGTGGGCTCCCTATCGATTACTCCGCGGCGTCGGGATCCGCAGCTGGCTTTGCGGCCTCCGCATCGCTCAGTCGGCGCACGCTTGCCGTCCCAGCATCCGTCTCGACGCTGAAGCTCCCGTCGGCGTCCGGTTGTCCGCCGGTGTAGCATTGCTCGATCGCATCGCCCTGCGGATCGTAGCACATCTGCTCGCCCTTCTGGTGCCAGGTGCCGCGCTCGATCTCGCTGCCGTCCAGCGTTTCGCGATAGGTCCCGTCCGCGTCGAGGGTCTGGCGGACGATTGTGCCGTCCTCGGCGGTGATCTCATAAGACCCCGCCATCTCTGCGTTCGCGGACTCGGTCGCGGCTCGTTCCATGCCCGCCTGCTGCGCAGGGCCGCCGTCCACCGGCGCCTCCGCCGACCCGCAGGCGGCGAGCACCGCGCATCCGGCACCGATCAGATAGCGTCTCATCCGGGGTTGGCTCAGACCAGCTCGACCGCGATCGCGGTGGCCTCGCCGCCGCCGATGCACAGGCTTGCGACGCCGCGGGTCTTGCCCTGGCGCTTGAGCGCGTTGAGCAGCGTCACGATGATGCGAGTGCCGCTGGCGCCGATCGGGTGGCCCAGCGCGGTGCCGCCGCCGTTGATGTTGATCCTCTCGTGCGGGATGCCGATGTCGCGCATGGCGAACATCGCGACGCAGGCGAAGGCTTCGTTCACTTCCCACAGCTCGACATCGTCCGCGTCCCAGCCGGCCTTATCGAGCACCTTCTCGATCGCACCGATCGGGGCGACGGTGAATTTGGCGGGCTCCTGCGCATGCGCGGCCATGGCGACGATTCGCGCGACCGGCTGCTGGCCGTTTGCCTTGGCGACGCTTTCGCGCGACAGCACCACCGCGGCCGCGCCGTCGGAGATCGAGCTCGATGTCGCCGCGGTGATCGTTCCGTCTTTGGCGAAAGCCGGGCGCAGCGTCGGGATCTTGTCGGGGAGGCCCTTGCCGGGCTGCTCGTCGTGCTCGACGATATGCTCGCCCTTCCGGGTGGTGACCGTCACCGGAACCACCTCGTCGGCGAAGGCGCCCGATTCGATCGCGGCGTTGGCGCGGCGCAGCGATTCGATGGCGTAATCGTCCATCTCCTCGCGGGTCATCTGATAGTCGTTGGCCGTGTCCTGCGCGAAAGTGCCCATCGCGCGGCCTTCCTCATAGGCATCCTCCAGCCCGTCGAGGAACATGTGGTCATAGGCGGTGTCATGACCCAAGCGCGCGCCCGAGCGGTGCTTCTTGAGCAGGTAGGGCGCGTTGGTCATGCTCTCCATGCCCCCGGCGACGACATAGTCGACCGAGCCGCTGGCGAGCGCTTCGGCGCCCATGATCACGGTCTGCATGCCGCTGCCGCAGACCTTGTTGACCGTCGTCGCCTGGACCGATTTGGGAAGTCCCGCCTTGATCGCCGCCTGGCGCGCGGGCGCCTGGCCGAGCCCGGCGGGCAGCACACAGCCCATATAGGCGCGGTCGAACTTCTCGCCGGACACGCCCGAACGCTCCACCGCCGCTCTGACCGCGGTTGCGCCCAGATCGGTCGCGGAGACCTCCGCCAGCGCGCCCTGCATCCCGCCCATCGGGGTGCGGGCGTAGGAGAGAATGACGACGGGGTCGGCGGCGCTGAACTGGGTCATGCTTGTGCTGGTCCTTCGGTTCTGGAATGGTGTCGGGAAAGCGATCTAGTGCTGCGTCGCAACAAATTCAAACGGAGACGGATATGAGCAACGACCGCAAGAGCGAAATGGAAGACGTTCTGCGCAGGCAGCGCTCCGCTCACAACCAGACGCGCCCCGAGCCGATGGCGCTGCGCAGGGATCGGATCGAGCGCGCGATCGCGCTGCTCCAGGACAATGCCGAGGATCTCTGCAAGGTGATGAGCATCGATTTCGGCAGCCGCTCGCCGCAGCAGTCGATGATCACCGATATCGCGGGCACGGTGGCCTTCGGGCGCTATTGCCTCAAGCGGATGGATGGCTGGGCCAAGCCCGACAGGCGCCACGTCCAGTTCCCGCTCGGGTTGCTCGGGGCGAAGGCCGAGGTCCGCTACGAGCCCAAGGGCGTGGTCGGCATTCTGAGCCCGTGGAACTTCCCGGTCAATCTCACCTTCGGTCCGCTGATGCAGGTCTTCGCCGCGGGCAACCGCGCGATGATCAAGCCCAGCGAATTCACCGAGCGGACCAGCATGGTGATGCGCGAGCTGGTCGCCAAGACCTTCACCCCCGACGAATGCGCGGTCTTCACCGGTCCGCCCGAAGTCGCTGCGGCGTTCAGTTCTCTGCCCTTCGACCATCTGGTCTTCACCGGCTCGACCGCGACCGGGCGCAAGGTGATGGAAGCGGCGGCCGCCAATCTGGTCCCGGTGACGCTGGAGCTGGGCGGCAAGAGCCCGGTGATCATGGGGCGCAGCGCCGATTTCGCGAAGGCGGGCGAGCGGGTCGCGCTGGGCAAGATGCTCAATGCGGGGCAGATATGCCTCGCGCCCGATTACCTCTATGTCCCCGAAGACAAGCAGGACGAGGCGATCCACGGCGTCTGGCAGGGTACCGCGAACATGTATTCCTCGCTGCTGGAGAACGAGGATTACGCCAGCCTCGTCACCGACCGGCATTTCGACCGGCTCCAGGCGATGGTCGCCGATGCGCGCGACAAGGGCGCCGAGGTGATCGAGGTCAATCCCGGCAATGAGGATTTCTCCAGCACCAACGCCCGCAAGATGCCGCTGACCATCCTCAAAAACGTCACCGACGACATGCAGGCGATGCAGGAGGAAATCTTCGGTCCGGTGCTCCCGGTGAAGACCTATCGCGAGATCGACGAGGCGATCGACTATGTGAACGCCAATGATCGCCCGCTCGGGCTGTATTATTTCGGTAGCGACGGCAGCGAGCAGGAGAAGGGGCTCGACCGGACGATTTCGGGCGGGGTGACGGTCAATGACGTGGTGTTCCACGTCTCGATGCACGACCTGCCCTTCGGCGGGGTCGGCCCCTCGGGAATGGGCAGCTATCACGGGGTCGAGGGCTTCCGCGAATTCAGCCACGCCCGCAGCATCTATACCCAGCCAAAGATCGATGTTGCCAAGCTGGGCGGGTTCAAGCCGCCCTATGGCGCGAAGACCGCCAAGGCGGTCAAGTCGATGATGAAATAAGCGTCACGCACCGATGCGTGGGTTGCAAGGGTCGGACCCTTGCACCCGCGCGGCGAGCGGCCTAGAGGCGGGCGCAACTTGTGCCTCAAGGCTTAGGAATCACGCGTGGTCGATCTCGAGCAGTACCTGCCGATCCTCATATTTCTGTTCATCGCGGCGGCTCTGTCCGCGGCCTTCGTGTTCCTGCCGATGGGCGTGTCGCGCCTGACCGGGGTGCACAATCCCGATGCGGAAAAGCTGAGCGAATATGAGTGCGGCTTCCCGGCCTTCGAAGAGCCGCGCACCCAGTTCGACGTCCGCTTCTATCTGGTCGCGCTGCTGTTCATCATCTTCGATCTCGAAGCCGCCTTCCTCTTTCCCTGGGCGGTGAGCCTCGAGCACACCGGCTGGGAAGGCTGGATCGGCATGATGGTGTTCCTGGGTATCCTGGCGATCGGACTCGCCTATGAATGGAAGAAAGGAGCGCTGGAGTGGGAGTAGATCGCACAATCGACGCGCAGCCGCGTGTGGACCATTACCGGCCGCTGACGTCCGCCCACAATCAGAAGCTGCACGACGGCCCGACCGCGAAGGCCGGTGAAATCCGTCAGCCCGACGCCGAATATTTCAACGCGCTTCAGACCGAGGTGAACGACAAGGGCTTCCTCGTCGCCAGCACCGAGGACCTGTTCCAGTGGGCGCGGACCGGTTCGCTGTGGTGGATGACCTTCGGGCTCGCCTGCTGCGCGGTCGAGATGATCCACGTCAACATGCCGCGCTACGACATGGAGCGTTTCGGCGTCGCCCCGCGCGCCAGCCCGCGCCAGTCCGACGTGATGATCGTGGCCGGCACGCTGTGCAACAAGATGGCCCCGGCCCTGCGCAAGGTCTACGACCAGATGTCGGACCCCAAATACGTCATCTCGATGGGCAGCTGCGCCAATGGCGGCGGCTATTACCATTACAGCTATTCGGTGGTGCGCGGCTGCGACCGGATCGTGCCGGTGGATATCTACGTGCCCGGCTGTCCGCCGACCGCCGAGGCGCTGCTCTACGGCGTGATGCAACTGCAGCGGAAAATCCGCCGCAGCGGCACGATCGAACGGTAGGACGAGCGCATGGCAGTACTTCATTCCGCGCCCCGCTTCACCCGGATCGAGGGCCTCAAGGACACGCTCTCGCGGGCGCTCGGCGACCGTCTGGTCGAGGCGCACGAAGAACACGGCGAGCTGCTGTTCACGGTCAAGCGGGACAGCATCGAGGACGCGCTGCGCCTGCTCCGCGACGAGCATTCCTATCAGCAGCTGATGGAAATCGCCGGGGTCGACTATCCCTCGCGGCCCGAACGGTTCGAAGTGGTCTACATGCTGCTCAGCCTGACGCTCAACAGCCGGATCATGGTCAAGGTTACCACCAGCGAGGAAATCCCGGTCCCGACCGTGACCACGCTGTGGCCGGTCGCCGGCTGGCTCGAACGCGAGGTGTTCGACATGTTCGGCGTGCTGTTCGACGGCAACACCGATCTGCGCCGCATTCTCACCGATTACGGCTTCGAGGGGCATCCCTTCCGCAAGGATTTTCCGCTTACGGGCTATCAGGAATTGCGCTATTCCGAGGACGAGAAGCGGGTCGTCTACGAGCCGGTCGATCTTCCGCAGGATCTGCGCCAGTTCGATTTTCTCTCGCCCTGGGAGGGTGCGGATTACGTCCTGCCGGGCGACGAGAAGGCTGCGACATCGCCGGTCGACGAGGTCAAGACCACCGAAAGCACCAAGGATACCGGCGCGGGCGGGAAGACCGACGAGAAGGCCGCCGAACACGTTGCGCCGGCCAAGCTCGAGAGCGATGTGGCAGGTCAGGGTGATGGCGAACCTGCGCCCGTCGATACCGATGTGGACGAGCCGGGCGCACCCGACCCCACCGAGGACCGGCTCGATCAGCCGGCGCGGGAAAACACCGTGAAGGACACCCCCGGTGCGACGCAAGTCGACCAGGCCGATAGCGACAAAGAGCAGCGTGGCACATGAACAAGACCCTGATCATCGCGACCGCACTGCTTGTCGCCGCTTGTTCGCAAGAGCCCGCAAGTTCCGAATCCGCCGATGATTTCGCCAACCGCGTCGGTGCTCCTGGCGCCGTGGTCGAAGGCGGTGTGCCCGCACCCGTCGAAACCACCGCAGTCAAGGCTCCGCCCCCGGCCAATGCCGATGTGTTCCGGCTCGAGAAGCTGGGCAATATCGGCGGGGTCGATCTGGGCCCGCGCGCGGGCGGTTGCACCTTCAGCGTCCAGGGTCAGGAAATGCTCATCGCCGCAGCACCCGCCGATCGCGCGCTTCCCGGCAAGGCAACCGTGCGGATCGGCGGCCAGCTGCTCTTGCTCGACTCGCCCCCGGGCGGGATCGAGCAGGTCCGCTCGGGCACCAGCTTCGCCGGCGAGGGTTTCTCGGCGCGGATCACCCGCACCGGACCCGACCAGGCTTCGCTGACGATCGCCGATGCCGCGGGCACGCAAAAGGCATTTGCCGGAAACTGGGTCTGCTCATGAGCCTGCAACTCGAAGCCTCGCCGACCACCGGCGACGAGGTCATCTCCAACTACACGATCAATTTCGGCCCGCAGCACCCTGCGGCGCATGGCGTGCTGCGCATGGTCATGGAGCTCGACGGCGAGATCATCGAGCGGATCGATCCGCATGTCGGCCTGCTCCACCGCGGCACCGAGAAGCTGATCGAGCACAAGACCTATCTCCAGGCGCTGCCCTATTTCGACCGGCTCGATTACTGCTCGCCGATGTGCATGGAGCACTCCTGGGTGCTGGCGATCGAGAAGCTGCTCAACCTCGAAGTGCCGATCCGCGCGCAATATCTGCGCGTGCTCTTCGCCGAGCTGACGCGGATCAAGAACCACCTGCTCAACATCGGCGCGCATGTCATGGATGTCGGCGCGATGACGCCCAACCTGTGGGTGTTCGAGCTGCGCGAAGACTGCATGAATTTCTACGAGCGCGCCTCTGGCGCCCGGATGCACGCGGCCTATTTCCGTCCCGGCGGTGTCCACCAGGACGTGCCGCTCAAGCTGCTGACGGATATCGGCGACTGGGTCGACAAGCGGCTGCCCGAGCTGTTCGGCGATGCGATGAGCCTCGTGATGGACAACCGCATCTTCAAGCAGCGCAACGTCGATATCGCGGTCGTGAGCAAGGAAGACGCGATCGCCTGGGGCTTCTCGGGACCGATGATCCGCGCCGCAGGCATCCCCTGGGATCTGCGCAAGTCGCAGCCCTACGACGTCTACGAGCGGATGGAATTCGACATCCCCGTGGGCACCAATTCGGATTGCTACGACCGCTTCATGGTCCGCGTCAAAGAAGTCTACGAGAGCGCGAAGATCATCAAGCAGTGCCTCGCGGAGATGCCCGAGGGGCCGGTGGCGAGCGACGATGGCAAGGTCTCTCCGCCCAAGCGCGGCGAGATGAAGCAGTCGATGGAAGCGCTGATCCATCACTTCAAGCTCTACACCGAGGGCTTCCACGTACCGGCGGGCGAGGTCTATGTCGCGACCGAGAGCCCCAAGGGCGAGTTCGGGGTCTATCTGGTGAGCGACGGGTCCAACAAGCCCTATCGCTGCAAGATCCGCCCGACCGCTTTTTCGCACCTCCAGGCGATGGACTTCATGGCGCGGGGCCACATGCTGCCCGACGCGACCGCCATTCTCGGCGCGATCGACGTGGTGTTCGGGGAGTGCGACCGGTGATCCTGCGCGAACTCGGCATCTTCGTTCTCGCCTTGGTGGCCTTCGCCTCCGCGGTGGCGGCCTATCTGGCGGCCTTTCACGGCGAGGCGCCGCTCAAGGAAATTCTCTCGACGGCGTTTGCCGCCGTCGTCGGCCTCTATATCGGCCGTTATGTCGAACGCAGGTTGATCAATGGCTGACCGCACACCCCAAGCCGATTCCCCCGAGCTGCGCGCGCGCTGGGGCTCGTTCGAATTCTCGAGCGAGTACAAGGCGAAAGCCGACAAGGCGATCGCGCGCTATCCCGAAGGACGGCAGAAATCCGCGGTGATGCCGCTGCTCGATCTCGCCCAGCGCCAGGTCGGCGAAGAGACCGACACCCAAGGCTGGCTGCCGCTGCCGGTGATCGAATATGTCGCGGCCTATCTCGGCATGCCCGCGATCCGCGTGCTCGAGGTCGCGAGCTTCTATTTCATGTACAATCTCAAGCCGGTCGGAAAATACCACGTCCAGGTCTGCGGCACGACGCCCTGCATGCTGCGCGGTTCGGACGCGCTGTTCGAGACCTGCGCCGCGCGCGGCATGGTCAAGGGGCATGTCTCGCAGGACGGGCTGTGGACGCTCACCGAGGTCGAATGCATGGGCAATTGCGCGACCGCGCCGATGGTTCAGATCAACGACGACAATTTCGAGGATCTGACCCCCGAGCGGCTTGATGCGGTGCTCGATGCGCTGGGTGCAGGGGAAACTCCCAAAGCCGGCACGCAGGAGCCGGGGCGCCACACCAGCGAGCCCAGCGGCGGGCCGTCGACGCTGAAAGAGATGGTCGACGCCAATCACGATTATCGGAGCGACTGGTAATGGATATCGTCACCATCGCGATCGCGGTCGTCGCCATCATCATCGCCTGGAAGGTGCTTGCGGGCCTCGCCAAGACGCTCGCGCTGCTGGTGATCCTCGCGGTCGCCGCGTTTGTGGTGTTCGGGGGAGTGATCTGATGCTCGCCGACAAGGATCGCATCTTCACCAATCTTTACGGCTTCCAGGACTGGGGGCTGAAGGCGGCGCAGCAGCGCGGCGATTGGGACGACACCAAATCGCTGATCGCGCGCGGCCAGGATTCCATCATCGACGAGATGAAGGCCAGCGGCCTGCGCGGCCGGGGCGGGGCGGGTTTCCCGACCGGGCTCAAATGGTCCTTCATGCCCAAGGAGAGCAAGGACGGCCGGCCGAGCTTCCTGGTCATCAACGCCGACGAATCCGAGCCGGGTTCGTGCAAGGACCGCGAGATCATCCGTCACGATCCGCACAAGCTGATCGAAGGCGCGCTGGTCGCGGGCTTCGCGATGCGCGCGCGCGCCGCCTATATCTACATCCGCGGCGAATATATCCGCGAGGCCGAGACGCTGCAGGCGGCGATCGACGAAGCCTATAACGCCGGTCTGCTGGGCAAGAATGCCGCCAAATCGGGCTATGATTTCGACGTCTTTCTCCACCGCGGTGCGGGCGCCTATATCTGCGGCGAAGAGACCGCGATGATCGAGAGCCTCGAAGGCAAGAAGGGTCAGCCGCGGCTCAAGCCGCCGTTCCCGGCGGGCGCGGGCCTCTATGGCTGCCCGACCACGGTCAACAATGTCGAGAGCATCGCGGTGGTGCCGACCATTCTGCGCCGCGGCGCGAGCTGGTTCAGCTCGATCGGGCGCGAGGGCAATGCAGGCACCAAGCTGTTCCAGATCAGCGGTCATGTCGACAAGCCCTGCGTGGTCGAGGAGGCGATGAGCATCCCCTTCCGCGAGCTGATCGAGAAGCATTGCGGCGGCATCCGCGGCGGATGGGACAATCTGCTCGCGGTGATCCCCGGCGGTTCCTCGGTGCCGCTGGTCCCCGCCGCGCAGATCATGGACGCGCCGATGGATTTCGACGGGCTGAAGGAACTCGGCTCGGGTCTGGGCACCGCGGCGGTGATCGTGATGGACAAGTCGACCGACATCGTCCGCGCGATCAGCCGCTTGAGCTATTTCTACAAGCACGAGAGCTGCGGCCAGTGCACCCCCTGCCGCGAAGGCACCGGCTGGATGTGGCGGATGATGGAGCGCCTGCGCGTGGGCGATGCCGCGGTCGAGGAGATCGACATGCTCCAGCAGGTCACCAAGCAGGTCGAGGGCCACACCATCTGCGCGCTGGGTGACGCCGCGGCCTGGCCGATCCAGGG
>JAHJWA010000338.1 GCA_018828205.1 Alphaproteobacteria bacterium | reverse complement strand
TCCCGGTCGAAAGCCTGCGCCATGTCGCGCGCTGGAACGACGCCTATGCGCGCGTCGAGATGCATCTCGAGGCCATGCAGGATATCGAATTCACCGTGTCGGGCGAGAGCTTCGGCCTGAAGGCGGGCGAGACCATCCACACCGAGAACAGCCACAAATTCACCCACCGCAGCGCCGACATGCTGCTCCACGCCGCCGGCTGGTCGCCGCGCGAGCGCTGGCTCGACGGCGAGGAGCGCTTCTCGCTGATCCTCGCCGAGGCCACCGATCCGCGCAAGGCGCCCTGACCGCGTGACGCCGTCGTGACCGTCGCGATCATCGGCGCCGGGATGGCCGGGCTGTCCTGCGCCCGCGCGTTGGTGCAGGCCGGTGTCGCGGTCGAGCTGTTCGACAAGGGGCGCGGGCCCGGCGGGCGAATGTCGACCCGGCGCGTCGAGCTGGAGGGGCAGCAATTGCGCTTCGACCACGGCGCGCAATATTTCACCGCGCGCGACGAGCGGTTCCGTGCCCAGGTGGCGGAATGGCGCGCTGCGGGCCGGGTGGCGCCATGGCCTGCGGCGGGCGACGAGGCGCTGGTCGGCGTGCCCGGGATGAACGAGCCGGTCCGCGCGATGGCCGAAGGGCGCGATGTCCGCTGGGGCACGCGGATCGAGCGGCTGGAGCGGGCCGCGGACCGATGGGTGCTGCAGGGCGATGAGGGCACGCATTGCGGCTATTCCCAGGTCGTCATCGCGGTGCCCGCCGAGCAGGCAGGACCGCTGGCCGCACCCTTCTCCACTGGATTCGCCGACCGCGCCGAGCGGACCCTATCCGACCCGTGCTGGACGGTGATGGCTTCATTCGTACAAACGCTGCCGCTCGCCGACACGATCGCGGCGGGCGACGCGGTGGCGTGGGCGGCGCGCGACGGCGCCAAGCCGGGGCGCAGCGGCGCCGAGAACTGGGTCTTGCAGGCCTCGCCGCAATGGACGCGCGACCATCTCGACGAACCGCCCGAGCGGATCGCCGCGCAACTGCTCGCCGCCCTCTTCGCCGAGAATGGTATCGAACCAGCGCAGCCAAGCCATGCCGCCGCGCATCGCTGGCTCTATACGAAAGCCCGGCCCTTAGCGGGCCAATCCGCATTATGGGACGCATCGCTGGGCTTGGGTCTGGCGGGCGACTGGTTGCTTGCCCCGCGCATCGAAAGCGCGTGGATTTCCGGGCGGGAACTGGCCGATCGGATGATTGCGGAGCTGGTCTAGGCCTGCCCGTGTCACACGGGCCGCAGTGGTTCATGGACCTGCAGGGCGCGCGTTCCTATATCGTGCTGATGGACTTCGCCCCCGCCTTTGACGCTGCCGCCGACATGGTGCGCTCGATCCCCCGTTTCGAACTGCTGATCGCCGCGATCGTGGCGATGGTGGCCGGCTGGATCGGCGCGGTGATGGTCAGCCGCCGGATGCCGCTGGGGCGCGTGATCCGCACCACCAGCACGCTGGCGCTCGGCGTGGTGCTGATCGCGGTGGTGCTCCAGCTCTCGCGCTTCGATTCGCGGATCGATCTGGCGGTGCCGCAGCTGGGCCTGCCCGCGCAGGTGGTCGAGGGCGGCGAGACGCGGATCCCGCTGTCGCCCGACGGCCATTACTGGCTCGAGGCGCAGCTCAACGGCGTGCCCGCCAATTTCCTCGTCGACACCGGCGCGACGGTGACCGCGGTCTCGCAGGAGGTCGCCGACCGCGCCGGGCTCACCGCGCGCACCGGCGGCATCCCGGTGCGGATCACCACCGCCAATGGCGCGATCAACGCGCAGATCTCCACCGCCGACACATTGAGCTTCGGCAATGTCGAGGCCAGCGGGATCGACGTGGTGATTGCGCCCAATCTGGGGCAGACCAATGTGCTGGGCATGAACGTGCTCTCGCGGCTCGCCGGCTGGCGGGTCGAGGATCAGACGCTGATCCTCGTGCCCGCGCCGGCCGACCTCGGCGAATAGACTGCGCTTGTTGCCGCAGCCGCACGCTGCCACGCTCCCGCGCATGATTCGCGAACCCTTTCTCATCACCGAAGGCATCCACAATTTCCGCGATTACGGCGGCTGGCCGGTCGCGGGCGGGGGGCATGTCCGCAGCGGACTGCTCTACCGCTCGGGGCAGCATGTCGGCGCCAGCGATGCCGATCTTGCCGCCATCGCCGCGCTCGACATCCGCACCGTGATCGATCTGCGCGGCACTTCGGAGCGCGAGCGCAACCCCTGCCGCCGCGGCGAGGGCTTCGCCGCCGAGGTGATCGCGCATGACGGCGAGACCAGTTCGAGCCCGCCGCATATGGATGTCGATGCCGACACCACCACCGAGGAATTCGCGCGCCAACGGATGATCGCGGTCTACACCCGCATGCCGCGCAATCCGGCGATGATCGCCATGTTCGGGCGCTATTTCCGCGCGCTGGACGAGCGCGAGGGCGCGAGCCTGGTGCATTGCTTCGCGGGCAAGGACCGCACCGGGGTCGCGGCGATGCTGCTGCTCCATGCGCTGGGCGCCAGCGAGG
>JAHJWA010000051.1 GCA_018828205.1 Alphaproteobacteria bacterium | reverse complement strand
TTCTGTTCACTGTGGCGGCGAACAAGAAACCCCTAACCCAACCCGACCGAAAATTCAAGCCAATCCCACCATGCGGGCGCGCCTTAGCGTCCTGCTTTTCGCGCGCCGATTGGGGGTGCCGCAGTGAGCGCGACCCTTATCCCGTGGCCGCGCGTCCCGCTTCGCGCTCTGGTTGTCATCCCCGGCGGTGAAATCGACCGTGACTTCGCTGTCGTAAGGCTGGGCGGCTTTTCCATCGATGGCGGGTTGGATGATATCCGGGGTCCGCTCGCAAACGTGCTGCGGCGCTTGCAGGACGACCCGCGCGGCCTGCCTGTCACGGTCCATCCGGAATGCAGGCGGAGGGCAGCGGCATGAACGCTCTGACCGCGATCAAACCCGACGACATCACCACCTTCTTGGGCAGCATTCCTGCCGAGGAATACGAGCGCCGCGCTAAGCTTCGCTCCTATCGCAATGCGGCCAGCGGCATGATCGCCAGCACCGAAAGCGGCACGGCCCGCCAGCTTGCCTGGCTGGTGGTCGAATACGCCACGCCGAACCTCTACGCCGAAGCGCCAGCGGAATGGCTGGACAAGCTCAACTTGCTGTCGAAGCGGCTGATGCTCACCGCCATGCAGGTGGAAGAAATGGACCTGCTGTTGCGGGAGGTTTCCCATGCCTGATTGGCAAGAGCGGCTAGCCGAGTTGGAGCGGGTCAATGAGGATCGCTTCGAACCCGAAACCGGCGACTATGCGGACGAAACCCAGAGGATCCGCGCAACCCCTTTCGGGTGGCCTGACCCTGCTAAGATACCGCGCCGCCGGTGGCTATTTGGCCATTGGCTGCTTCGCGGCGAGGTGACTGCCATTGTCGCCCCGGGTGGGGTGGGCAAATCGACCTTCACGGCTGGCGTGGCGCTGTCGCTGGCAAGCGGGCAAGACTTCCTCGACAAGGCCCTGCCCGAGGGCGCTTGCACCGTCTGGCTCTGGAACCTCGAGGACGACCGCGCCGAACTGGACCGCCAGTTTACCGCCTGCAGCCTCAGACACGCTGTAGGGCCTCAGGATTGCGGCTCGCGGCTCTACGTCGATAGCGGGCTCGACCAGCGGCTTTGCACTGCAATCGAGGTTGAGCGGGGGCTGGAGATTGTCGAGCCGGTCTATGCGAACCTGAAGGCGGAGATCGAGGCGCGCGGGATCGATGTGCTGACAGTCGATCCTTTCGTTTCAAGCCATGAGATCGACGAAAACGCGAACGTCCTGATCGACAAGGTGGCGAAGCGGTGGAAGCGGCTGGCGTCCGAGACGCAATGCTCGATTGTCCTGGTTCACCATACCAAGAAGATGGGCGGGCGTGAGGTTCGGGCAGAGGATAGCCGCGGCGCTGTGGCGCTAATCAATGCGGCGCGCTCGACCCTGGTTCTCAACCCGATGTCGAACGAAGAGGCCGAGCGGTTTGGCATCACCGAAAAGGCCGAGCGCCGCACGATCATCCGGGTGGATGACGACAAGCCGAACCGCGCCCCGCCGGAAAATGCCTGGTGGATGAAGCTGGAATCGGTGGACCTTGGCAATGGCGACGGGCTCCAACCTTCCGACCACGTTGGCGCGGCCACACACTGGACCCCGCCCGATCCGTTCGACGGGCTCAACACCCGAGACCTCTACAACGTCCAGTTGGCGATCGATGCGGGCGCCTTTGCCGAGAACGTCCAGTCCAAGGACTGGGCCGGCAGCGCGGTCGCTGAGACTCTCGGCTTCGACCTCGAGGACCGCGCGCAAAAGGAACGGGTCAAATCGCTGATCCGGACTTGGAAGCATAACGGCGCTCTGAAGGTCGAGCGGCGGCACGATGGCAAGCGCGAACGGCCCTATCTCATTGTCGGCGAATGGGTCGATCCTACCACCCTTTCCACCTCCCAAAGTGGGGTGGAAAAAGTGGAAAAGGTGGGGGTCGCTGTCCCCCCAGAACACCATTCCACCACCACCTTCTTAAAGGTGGGTGGTGGTGGTGGTGGACTGACTGAAGCCAGCGAAAGCGAGGTGGAAAATGAGCGAGCTTGAACACGACTGGAATGCCCCTGGTCCGAAGAAGCGGTCTTGGGACAAAGGCGGCAAGACCCGTCACCAGCAAGGCTACGGCTCTGCCTGGGTGAAGCTGCGGAAGCAGATCCTCGAGCGCGACTGCCACCTTTGCCAGCCCTGCAGGGCCAAGGGCCGCGTCACCGTTGGCAACCAGGTCGATCATATCCGGCCCAAGGCGCAGGGCGGCACCGACAGCCCAGACAACCTCCAGACAATCTGTGACCCCTGCCACCAGGACAAAACCGCGCGCGACAATGGCAGGCGGGTGAAGCGCGCAATCGGCCTCGATGGCTGGCCAACCGAAGGAAACTGACATGACCGAAGACCAGAAGCTTGAAGAGCGGATCCGCAAGATCGTTCGCGACGAAATGGAAGCCAAGTGGATCGATGTCGGTGGCTATGCCGACCAGGTTCGTGAGGGCGCATTCGAAACGACGAAGGCTGTCCTGCTGGCCACCTGCGATGTGGTGAAGAACAGCCTGCTGGTCCCGGGGGAGGTGAACACTCGACAGTAAAGGGAGCGCGGTAGCGGGTGGGAAAGCGTCCTACATTGCTAACACAGGCATTCGCCCGCGCGCCCGCGCGCGAGGGGGCGGGGGTCAATTCCCTAGCCGATCTAAAACCCGGAACGCGGTGGGGTAGTCGAATTTCTGCGCGTGCGAATTAACAAAGCAACCAACGGAGCAATGACATGAACAACAACCGGAAGGATTATCCCATGCCCACCAAAGAGCAACAGGACCGAGCCGAGCGCGTCCAGCACGCTGTGATCGCTGAATTGAACCTGCTGGCGCGCGAGGGCGTGTCGAACGCGGAATTACTGGCGGGCATGGGATCGGCGGTGGCGGACCTCATCACCTGCACGGCGGGGCCGGTGGCTGTGGCGCCCTGGTTTGAGCGCCAGGCTGAGCTGGTTCGCGAGCTTCAAAGGCCTTGACTTCCGCGCCGATTTGTGCGACAGCGGGGATGTCGATGCGTGGCTGTCCACGCCGAGACACCAATCCTTCCCGCGGCTGTCCGCGCAGATTGGCTGAAACCGGGCGTTTTGCCCGACAGCTAAGGTGCGTCTAATGGACTACGCGGGCTCCCCGTTCGAAATTAAGCAACTGTCCGAAAGCGGCTCAATCGAGGGCTTGCTGGCGGGCTTCGGCAATGTTGACAGTCACGGCGATGTGATTGGCAGCAAGGCCTTCTCGCGCACTCTGGCCGAACGCGGCGGCAAACCCCTCCCCATGCTTTTGCATCACGATCTCCGCCGTCCTGTGGGCGCCTGGAAGGAATTTCAGGAGCGGGGCGAAGGGCTCTACGTCAAAGGTTCGCTGTCGCTGCAAACCCGCGATGCCCAAGAGGCCTACGCCTTGGCCAAGGACGGGGCGCTAACCGGCCTGTCGATTGGCTACCGGACAAAGCAGGCGCAGTTGGATCGGCAGACTGGCGAAAACCACCTGCTCGACCTGGACCTGATCGAGGGAAGCCTTGTGACGGTCCCCAGCAATCCGAACACCCATGTCTCTGCCATCAAGGCCATCACCAGCGCGGGCGATATTGCCGAGCTTTTGAAGGAAGCCGGGGTTTCCGGCCGGAAGGCCAAGGCAGCGGCGGGCTTCGCCTGGAAAGCAATCAACGACTCTGACGATGACGCGGAAGCCGAGGCTGAAATCCGCGCGATACTCAACACAAGCGCCGCGCGGATCGCGGCCCTAGGAAGGAATTGAAAATGAACGCACTGACCAAAGATTTCACCGACGCGGTGGAAACCCAGTTCAGCAAGCTGAATGCCGATGTGCAGGACGCTCTGAAGAAGGCCAATACGACCGAGGGAATCCTGTTTGATCTCGAGCAGAAGATGGCACGCAGCGACTTCCACGGCGGTGGCGAATATCGGGAGAAAAGCTGGGGCGAGCAGTTTGTCGATAGCGACGGACTGAAGGCCTTTTCGGAGAACCATTCTTCGCCCGCTCGCTTTCGCCTCGACGTTAAAGCAACCGTCACCACCGGCGCGACCTCTGGCGGACCGCTGGGCAATCCCGCCTATCGCGACGCATTGAACAACCTGCCGCAGCGCCGGATGCGCGTTCGCGACCTCCTGCCGACTGTCAGCATCTCGAGCGGCTCGGTGGAATATCCGAAGCAGACCACCCGGACCAATGCTGCGGATGTGGTGGTAGAAGGCGCGCTGAAGCCCGAAAGCGCCTATGGCTGGACGATGGAAACGGTGACCCCCAAGGTCATCGCGCACTTCGTTCCTGCCTCGCGCCAGATCCTCGAGGACGCCCCTCAGCTTCGCGACACGATCGATACCGAACTGCTCTACGGCCTCGCGCTGAAGGAAGAGGAGCAGTTGCTGACGGGCAGCGGGACCGGCGAGAACCTCGACGGGCTGATTACGAACGCGACGGCCTATGCTGCTCCGTTCGATCCGGCTGGCACGGAAACCATGCTCGACACGCTGGCGCTGGCAATCCTGCAGAACGCTATCGCGGAGGAGCCGGCGGATGGCATTATCGTTCACCCGTCCGACTGGATGCGGATGCGCCTGCTGAAGGATGCCGATGGAAAGTATATCCTGGGCGACCCTGCAACCGCTGTCGCCCCGGTCCTCTTCGGGCTCCCCATCGTGGCAACCCAGGCAATGGAGATCGACAAGTTCCTGGTCGGCAACTTCCGCCGCGCCGCGACCCTGTATGATCGCTGGACCCCGCGAGTGGAGGTTTCGACGGAACACGCGGACTTCTTCACTCGCAACCTGGTTGCCATCCTCGCTGAGGAACGGCTGGCCTTGGCCCCGAAGAATGCAGCCGCGCTGACCTACGGCGACTTTGGCAACATCACCGAATGAGCTTCGGGCGGCTTAGGTCGCCTGGAGGCGCGGCGGGATTAGTCACCCCGTCGCGGTTCCTTGAGGGAGGGGCGGGCCATGGTTCTGGTCCGTCCCTCTCCCCCAGGGGGGAGCCGGAATGCTCCCAAGCTGGGAATGCCAACAGCGGGATGGGTCGAAAATTCCCGCATTCACAGTTCAAACTTTGAGGTCTAAGCTATGCCGACTGTTACGATCCGCCTTGCTGGCGACAATGTGGTCCCTATCAGCTTTGGTCACGATGTGGTCCAAGCCGGGCGGCAGGCGAGCCGAGCACAGGACCAGGCCGACCGCTCGGAAACCCAAGCCGACCGCGCCGAGGACAGTGCTAGCTTCGCCGAAGAGTTCTCTGGCCCGGCTTACGCCAGCCAGGCGGCGGGCGAAGCTGCGACCACCGAAGGCCAGTTCTTCCGCGTCCCGCTTGGTACTACGCCCGAGACCTACACCCGCTATCAGCGGACCTCCGGCAGCTCGATTGTTGCGGCATCTCTCGCCACCACCGCAGCCCTCGCCTCCGGCGACGCCGACAAGGGCGCGGCGCTGCTGGCAACAAAGCTAAACGCAGAGGGCGCGGCGGCGCGACTGCAGGCTGAGAAGAACGCGGATTTCGTCAACCTCCTCGATTTCATCACCGAGGACATGACCACCGACCACACGGTTGCCTTTGAGAAGGCCTGTGCCGCATCGCGCGTTGTCCACCTGCCCGATGGAGCATTCGTCTGCAAAGACTTCCAGGTCCCGCGTGGGCAAGTTTTCATCGGCAAAGGCGGCAGCGTCTTCAACTCCTCAGATCCGAAAACCAAGGTTTCAAACCCCGATGTTGGCGGGGCCTGCTTTCTCTACACTGAGGACACTTCGACCGCAGGGGTCAAGGGGCCAGAATTTTACGACATGGAGATCAAGGCGGATTACCCGATCCGGCTTAATGATGAAAACACCGCCATAATCGGGGACTCCGGGGCTACCGTCAACTGCCCTCCTATCCAGCGCGCGATCATCAACGGCTGTGTTCTGCTGCCGAGGGTGCAGGGAACCGGGATAGGGCTGTCGATGACCCGCTGCTTCGATGGCATGGTGACGAACACCTTTATCTCGGGTTTCAACATCAACATTTTGCTGTGGTCTTGCGACCTCAACACGGTTTGGAATAACCGCAGCCTCCTTGCGAAGTCCTATCACATTCTGGATGTTGGAACCCACACGCACGGCTCTGAGAATTTGATCTTCCACAATGACGTGTTGGACATGACCAGCACGGACGGAATCTATATCAAGTCTAGCGGTCGCCATTCGCGAGTGATGTATAACTACCTGGAGCATGTTCCGGGGCGCGATGGCAGCTCCGCTACCGTTAAGGGGTTTCTCGACCATTCGACGGTCGATCAGCCGATATTCAACGGGCAGGGGCCGAGTGGCGCGCATTCGGTTGTGTCGCATTACAACCGCATCGACGGTCACACCTATGCGACCGAATACCGCTACCGTTTGCAGTCAACGGGGCGGACCTATGCCGATATTATCGACGTTGGCACAACCGGCGCGACCGCCAGCTCGCCCGGCATTCTCATCGTGGATGGCGACGGCAACAATATCGACTCCTTCCCGCTGCGGGTCAACGATGCAAACCCGACGAAGTGGACGCTCAGGGGCGCTATCTTTGGGGATTGGGACGGCTTTGAATCAACAGTTCAGAAAAGCCTGACGGTCAGCGGTAGCAACCTTGGGCAGTTCGGAACCCGATTGAATACCAACGGGGCGCGGGCGTTTCTCATGCAGAAGCATGACGGCTTTCTGTTCAAGAAGGGCTTTACCAGTAGCTTTGAAATGAACATGCCTGACTGGCTTGAGCCGTCCACGGAATATGTAGCCGAGATTTTGGCAAAAACAGTAGTTGGCAGCGATACTCTCCGGGTCGGGCATCAAACCGGCTCGGGCGGCTCGGCCCTGGTGAACTATGTCCTGACCACGACAGAAAGCCGGATATTCTACACCTTCACCGCTCCTGCATCTGGGAACATGGGGCTCTATTTCAGGCGCCTCAATGACGATCCAGGCGAGAGCGACATCAAGATTCGCTCGATCAAGTTCACCAGGACCGCTGATCTCGGCAATTACGGGATCGTGGGTCCGCGCCAGGCGGCAATTTCCAATGCGACCGATGCGGCTTCGGCGATCACACGGGTGAACGCGGTGTTAGCGGCCCTTCGCGCTCACAAGCTGATTGAGACATGACCTGCCTCGTTTTCGATGTTCGCCTGATGTTCTAACTAAGGCTATGCCTCGGCGGTTTGCGGGGGGCGGCGGGCCCCTGCCTGTCATTGACCGCTCCCCGGTTACCTATACGTTACCTTACGAGGGGCAAGGTAACCGCTAACATATTGAAAAAATGGTGGACGCACTTGGGTTCGAACCAAGGACCCGCTGATTAAGAGTCAGCTGCTCTACCAACTGAGCTATGCGTCCACATGCCGGATTGTCATCGGCACCCCGACTCGGGGAGGCGCTCATATAGCGGGCTTCTCGCCGATGAAAAGGGGCAATCTGACCTCAGCCGTGGGCGAGCACCCGGGTTACCAGGGTCGAGCATTCCTCGGTCAGCTCGAGCTCGGCGGCGAAGGCGTCGTGGAGGCAGGCGCCCACGGTGATCAGCCGGCCCAGCTCGAGCCCGCGCACCAGGCGGAAGGCGACATGCTGCGGCAGGTCGAGCAGCGTGTGGATGTCGCGCAGCGCGGTCTTGCGAGCCTGGTTCTGGCGTCCGAACAGGATCACCAGCAGCCGCCATTTGTCCTCGATGCTGCCGAATGTCTCGGGCTTTTGCCCGAACGCGACAGGCGTTCGAGCGCGTAGGCGGGGAGCGCGTCGCGCTCTTGCTGCTGCAACATGACAATTCCTCGATCGTGAAACGCAACAAGCACCGTCAAAGCGGCGCGCGAGTGTTGCGGAGGTGGGACGATCGAAAGACGAAGGGGGGATGTCTTGATCGCGCTGAGCCTTGTATATATGATCTATCGCAAGTTCGCTGTCGGACCGTTGGGGGACAAGGCCCTTTTGGTTCGGAGAACTTCTATGAAGGAGTGTGTGCTCGTCGATCCCCTGACCAAGGTTGAGAACCTGTTCTGCATTGGCGAGACGATCCGCTACGTCTGCGACGTGGCGGGCGATCTTGGCGCGATCCGCCGCAGCTACCATTTCTCCCCGATCTACGAAGAACCCACATCCGCGCGGACGCAGATCCATGCCGTGGGCTTCGATCCCGAATGGGTCGAGCTCTATGAGCGCAAGGAATTCCGCCGCCACGATCCGATCCCCGAGCGTACGCTGCGTCACGGCGCGATGCTGACCTGGAGCGAGGCGCGGCGGATGGGGACCAACAGCAAGGAGCACGAGGACTATTTCGAGGCCTCGAGCAAATTCGGCCTCGTCCACGGGGTCGGCCTGCCGCTGTTCGGCCCCAACAACCGCGATGCCTATGCCAGCTTCGACTGGGGCCGTCCGATCGAGGAGGTTCCGCCCGAGCATGTCTCGATGATCAAGGCGCTGTCGCGCGCCGCGCAGATGCGGGTGTGCAATCTGCTCGACCAGGACGGCGACGACGCCAGCCTGTCGGAACGCGAGGCGGAGGTGCTGCAATGGCTCGCGCATGGCAAGTCGCGCACCGACATCGCGACCATCCTCGATCTCTCTCCCGATACGGTGAAGACCTATATCACCCGGATCTACGACAAGCTCGAGGCGCGCGACCGGATCGCGGCGGTCGTCAAGGGCTTGCGGCTGCGGCTGATCTACCTCTGAAGCGATCGGCTTCGGACCGCCGCTAGCGGGTCAGCCCCGAAGTGCCCTGGCGGCTGTTCCAGCGATTGACCATCATCAGCGAGCCGATGCAGATCATATTGGTCAGCATCGAGGAGCCGCCGTGGCTCATGAAGGGCAGGGGGATGCCCACCACCGGGGCGAAGCCCATCACCATCAGCAGATTGACCGCGACGTAGAAGAAGATCGTGGCCACCATTCCCGCGGCGATCAGCTTGCCGAAGCGATCCTTGGAACGTCTCGCGACCAGCAGGCCCCAGCGCAGGATCAGCGCGAAGCAGACGAGCACCACCATGCCGCCGACGAAACCCCATTCTTCCGCCATGGTCGCGAACACGAAATCGGTGTGCGGTTCGGGGAGATATTGCAGATGGCTCTG
This sequence comes from Alphaproteobacteria bacterium, assembly GCA_018828205.1. Taxonomy (GTDB): domain Bacteria; phylum Pseudomonadota; class Alphaproteobacteria; order Sphingomonadales; family Sphingomonadaceae; genus Qipengyuania. The sequence continues at coordinate 5,366 of JAHJWA010000051.1, read as the reverse complement.
CGAGCCCTCGTTGAACCCCTTGCCGGTCAGCCCGCCCGAGCCGATCGCGATCTTGGACTGGGTGATGTGATAGCCCGCCCCGAGCGGGTCGCTCGCCGGGTCGAGCAGCGTGGTCACGCGGCGCTGCTGATAGGGCTGCAGGCCGAAGAAGAAGGCCAGCGGCGCGATCACCGCGCCGGCTGCGCCGAGGATGGCGAACCAGCGCATCGGCAGGCCGGCCAGAAACATCACCACGCCGCCGCCGAAGACGATGGCGAGCGAGGTGCCCAGATCGGGCTGCACCAGCACCAGCGCGACCGGGATACCGATCAGCACGCCTGCGGGGGCCAGCGCGCGCCAGCTTGCGGTCATGCCCACGGGCAGGTCGCCGTAGAAGCGCGCGAGCACCAGGACGATGGCGGGCTTCATCAGTTCGGAGGGCTGCAATTGCATGAAACCCAGATTGAGCCAGCGCTGGCTGCCGCCGTTGATCTGCCCCATCGCCTCGACCAGCACCAGCAGCAGCAGGACCAGGATATAGACCGGATAGGCGGCGAACTTGGCGAGATCGGCCGAGAACAGCGTCATGACCACCGCCATCACCAGGAACACGCCGAAGCGGACCAGATGCGAGGCGGCATAGGGTTCCCAGCTCCCCCCAGCGGCCGAAAAGAGCACCAACGCGCCGAAGCCGATCAGCGTGAACAGCGGGAACAGCATGCCCCAGGGCTGCCGCGCGACCGGGGCGGGAACGACGCTCATCGCGCGGGACTCACTGCGAGGGCCCCTGCGTCGGCGCCGCCACCGGGGTCGAAGTGGACGCGGGAGCGGGCGTCGCCGTGTCAGCGGCGGGGGAGGCCGCGGGAGCGGGTTGGGGCATACGGGGAGCAGAGCGCGGGTCGGCCTCGGGCCTTGGGTCCACCACGCGATCGCCCAGCCGCTCGGACTGGCGACCGGCGAGCCGGGCTTCGGCCTCGACCCGGTCGAAGATTTCTTCGCTGCGGGTGGGGGCGGGGGCAACCGTCTCGCCCGCCGCCGCGGCATAGGCGGCGTATTTGCGGACCAGGCGCTCCTGCGCGGTTCCGCCCCATTGCGTTTCGAGCGCCGTGAGCGCCTCCATGCCCTTGGCGGGATCGAAGATGAAGGTCATGATGTCGCGCGCGATCGGATAGGCCGAGCCCGATCCGCCGCCATGCTCGATCACCACCGCGCCCGCATAGCGCGGGTTGTCGAAGGGAGCGAAGAAGATGAACAACCCGTGGTCGCGGTATTTCCACGGCCCGCTGCGGCCGTCGGAAAAGTTCAGCCCGACCACCTGCGCGGTGCCGGTCTTGCCCGCCATCAGCACGTCATCGATCGGTAGCCGCGCGCGCCCGGCGGTGCCGGGACCGTTGACGGTGTCGCTCATCGCCTGGCGAACATAGCGGACATGTTCGTCCGAGAAATCGACCGTGTCGAACCCCTTGATCGGAGTCTTGCGGTTGAGCCGCGGCTCGACGTGGCGACCGGTGGCGAGACGCGCCGACATCACCGCCAGCTGCAGCGGATTGGCGAGCATGTAGCCCTGGCCGATGGTGGCGTTGACCGTGTCGTAGGGCTGCCATTCCTGCTCGTATTTCTTGAGCTTCCAGGCGGGGTCGGGGACGGTGCCGTAGAACTGGCTGGTCACCGGCAGGTCGAATTCCTGGCCCATCCCGCAGCGCCGCGCCATCATCGCGATCGGATCCATCCCGATGCGCTGGGCCATGGCGTAGAAATAGACGTCGCAGGATTGATAGATCCCCATCGCCATGTCGACCGGACCGTGTCCGCCGCGCTTCCAGCAGCGAAACACGCGGTTGCCCACCCGCAGACCGCCCGAGCACTGGACCCGCTCGCCCGGATCGACCCCGGCCTTGAGCAAGGCCATCGACACCATCGGCTTGACCGTCGAGGCGGGCGGGTAAAGCCCTTTGAGCACCTTGTTGCGCAGCGGCACGCGCTCGTCCTCGCGCAGCATCGCGTATTCCACGCTGCCGATCCCGGCGGAGAAGCTGTTGGGATCGAAGCTGGGCATCGACGACATGCACAGGATATCGCCGCTGCGGCAATCCATCACCACCGCGGAACCCGATTCCAGCCCGATCCGGCGCGCGGCATAGTCCTGCAGCGGGCCGTCGATGGTCAGATGCACCGGGTCGCCCTGGACGTCGTCGCGGGTCTCCAGTTCCTTGACGATGCGCCCCGAGGCGGTGACCTCGACGCGGCGCGCGCCAGGCACGCCGCGCAGATCCTGCTCGAACTGGTGTTCGAGCGCATCCTTGCCGATCTTGAAGCCGGGGGTGATCAGCAGCGGATCGCCCTCTTCCTTATATTCCTCGGCATTGGCGGGGCCGACATAGCCGAGCAGATGCCCGACGCTGGGCCCGGTCGGATAGAAGCGCGAAAAACCGCGCTGGGGGATCACCCCGGGCAGATCGGGCAGCCTCACGCTGACCGCGGCGAAATCCTCGTAATCGAGACCGGTGGCGATCTCGACCGGCTGGAACGATGCCGCCTCGTCGACCCGCTTGGTGATGTCGGCCATGGTCGCGGCGTCGAGATCGAGTATATTGCCCAGCGCGGCCAGCGTCGCGCTGGTGTCGACCAGCTGGTCGGGGATGACATCGACGCGGAAATCCGCCCTGTTCGAGGCCAGCGGCGCGCCGTTGCGATCGAGAATCCACCCGCGCCGCGGCGGGATCAGCGACAGATTGACGCGGTTGCTCTCGGATTCCAGCTCGTATTTCTCGTTCTCGGCGATGGCGATGAAGGCCATCCGCGCCGCGAGCAGCACCCCGATCCCGCCCATGCCTGCGCCGATGACGAAGCTGCGCCGCGAAAAGGCCTGGTCCAGCGTCGTGCTGCTGACATGGTCGCGCTTGGTCTTGCCCAGTTTCATCCGACGGTCCGCCAGCGGGTCAGGCGCAGCCGGTCGAGCCGCGCCACGAGGCGCGCGAACAGCGGAAAGACGAGGATCGAAAACACGAGCTGGGGCCCCAGAGCGACGAGAGCGGCAAGCGTGGGTTCACCGCCCGAAACGAGCATTGCCGCAGGGACATAAACCAAGAGGATTAAACCCGCCGTGAACCAGTCCTGCGCGAAGCTGCGCCAGGGGAAGCGCGTCTCGACCATCTCGACGACGATCATCGCCGCCGACCACAGCAGGATCGCGCTGCCCAGCGGCTGCCCGCTGAAAAGATCGTCGAACAGCCCCAGCGGGAAGCCGGCCCAGACGGGCAGCAGGCCGGGGCGCACCAGCCGCCAGGCCAGCAGCATCAGGAAACCCAGCGGGGGCACGATCGGCAGGGCGGCGGCGATGAAGAACACCGGCAGGAAGGAGGCGATCAGGATCGAGAGATAGGGAACCACGGTGGCGACCGCGGTCGAATGCGAGCGGTTGATCCGCTTGCCATAGGCGTCGCTGCGCGATTTGGGAGCGAAGCGGTCCACGCCTATTCGCCCAGTTCGCGCTCGATCGGCGTATCGGCCCCGGTCACCGCCTCGGGTTCGAAGATCGGCAGCACCGCGACGTAATCGGTCGCCGCGGGATCGCTGACGATCCGGGCGAGAGCGCCGTCATCGGTGATCTCGGTCGCGATGGCGACCGCCACGCCGGGCTGGTAATAGCCGCCCGCACCGCTGGTTACGAACAGATCGCCCGGTTCGAGCGGGTTGATCCCGAGATTGATCAGCCGGATCCGGATGAGACCGTCGCCGCGCCCTTCGGCGAAGGCCACGACCTCGTCCTTGGCGCGGCGGACCGGGAGCACGCTTTCGGGATCGGTCAGCAGCAGCACCCGGGCGCTGTGATTGCCGACCTCGAGTATCCTGCCGACCACGCCGCGCGGGCTGCGGACCGGCATGCCGACCGCGACGCCATCGCTGCGCCCGGCTCCGAGATAGGCGAAGCGCCGCGAACTCGCCGCGCTCGCCCCGACCAGGCGGGCGATCGTGACCGGCCGGGCCTCGCTCTCGTGCAGGCCGAGCAGGCCCCGCAGACGGCGGTTCTCCTGTTTGACCGCGGCGGCCTCGGCGAGCCGGATCCGGGCCAGTTCCATCTCGCGCTTGAGCGCGGCGTTCTGCGATCCGGCGCGGTAATAGCCGCGCACCGCATCGATGAAGCCCTTGCTCTCGGTGCGGGCTGCGGCAACCGGCTGGGTCACCGGTGCGGCGGCATCCTGCGCGGTCCCGCTGAGACCCGAAAGAAAGCCCGGCTGCCACAGCGACAGGCCCAGCAGCACCGCCCCCACGAGCGCACCCGCACCCGCGGCGATGTAGCCGGTGAATAGGCTGTATTGCGCCTTACGCGAATAGCTCGAGCGCCGTTGTCCTGTCGGCGCCATGGCGGCCGTCTTCCCCTAGTGTTGCACGAGCGTTTACGCGGTCATCAAGACGCCGCGGTATCTCTCGTCTTCCATCGCCCGACCGGTGCCGATCGCGACGCAGGTGAGCGGATCCTCGGCGATGGTCACCGGCAGGCCGGTTTCCTCGCGCAGATATTGGTCGAGACCCTGGATCAGCGCACCGCCGCCGGTCAGGACGATGCCCTGGTCGACGATGTCGGCGGCCAGCTCGGGAGCGGTGTTCTCGAGCGCGATGCGGACGCCCTCGACGATCGCGCCGATCGGCTCGCTCAGCGCCTCGGCGATATGGCCCTGGTTGATGGTGATTTCCTTGGGCACGCCGTTGACCAGATCGCGCCCCTTGAGCGTGATCGACTCGCCGATGCCGTCGGTCGGCGCGACGGCGATGCCGTAATCCTTCTTGATCCGCTCGGCGGTGGCCTCGCCGATCAGCAGATTGTGATGGCGGCGGACATAGGAGACGATCGCCTCGTCCATCTTGTCGCCGCCGGTGCGCACCGAGGTGGTGTAGGCGAGCCCGCGCAGCGAGAGCACCGCGACCTCCGTGGTGCCGCCGCCGATATCGACCACCATCGAACCCACCGGTTCGGTGACCGGCATGTCGGCGCCGATCGCGGCGGCCATGGGTTCGAGGATCAGATAGACCTGGCTGGCGCCGGCGTTGCTCGCGGCGTCGCGGATCGCGCGGCGCTCGACGCTGGTCGAGCCCGAGGGCACGCAGATGGTGATCTCGGGGTAGCGCATCAGGCTCTTGCGGCCGTGCACCTTGCGGATGAAATGCTTGATCATTTCCTCGGCGATTTCGATGTCGGCGATGACGCCGTCGCGAAGCGGACGGATCGCTTCGATGGAATCGGGAGTCTTGCCCATCATCATCTTGGCGTCTTCGCCCACCGCCTTGACGCGCTTGGTGCCGTTGATCGTCTCGATCGCGACCACCGATGGCTCGTTGAGAACGATGCCCTGACCTTCGACATAGACCAGCGTATTGGCCGTACCGAG
>JAHJWA010000050.1 GCA_018828205.1 Alphaproteobacteria bacterium | reverse complement strand
CCGGGCGGATAATTGCGTCCGCCATGCGGGGCGGCGATCACGATCGGAAGGGTGAGCCGCTCGGGGACATGGAGGCTGAATGCTGGATCATGCGTGCCGGGTATGCATCCGCCGAGGTGGGTGCCGGCGACCGGCCAAGCGATGATCCTGGAAGAGGCCATGCCCGGTTGCTGGACGGATCGCGCGCGCAAGTCAAAATCATTCCCCGCGAGATTTGCCGATCCGATCCACGCCCCGATCTGCCCCACCCCTGGACAGGTGCGTATCTCCCAAGGCTTTTTTAAGGAGCATGGCCTATGGGATACGCCATGACAGATTTTCACCGCGCTCAAATCCTTCTCGCCGAAGACGACGATGCCATGCGGTCCTACCTGGTGCGCGCACTCGAACAGGCAGGCTTCGCCGTCGATGCGGTCGATCGCGGAACCGCGGCGTTGCCCCTGCTTCAAACGAAGCTCTACGACTTGCTCTTGTCCGACATCGTCATGCCGGAAATGGACGGAATCGAGCTGGCGCAGCGCTGCAACGAGATCAGCCCCGATACCAAGGTGATGTTCATCACCGGCTTCGCTGCGGTGACCCTCAAGGCGAGCCGCGAACAGCCGCAGGCCAAGGTGCTGTCAAAGCCCTTCCACCTCAAGGATCTGGTGCTGGAGGTCGAGCGCGCGCTCGAGGACCGGATCTCGGCCATCCTGTAGTTCGCGCAGAATGGCTCCCCGGCCAAAATTCGCGCGAATGACCACTTGCGCGCGAAGGGACCTCTCGCTAAACGGCCCGCCTGCCGCAGCACCCTTACAGGGCCGCGGTACATTCGATAGTGTGGGCGTATAGCTCAGTGGTAGAGCACTGTGTTGACATCGCAGGGGCCGGGAGTTCAACTCTCTCTACGCCCACCATTCGAAAACCCCGTAATCCTCCGGATTTGCGGGGTTTTTCTTTGCCCGCGCCGGACGCAAGCGGCAGGGCTGCAGCCGCAGGCGCGAAGGACAGATCGCAACCGTGATCCGGGGCGCTGCCATCGGTTGAGTTCGCCGCGAGCCTGATGCAGAGGGCCGCCCATGCTGACCGATACCAACGCATCCCGCCATCCGCTTGGGCCGATGGTCGATAGTCGCGGGCTGTTCGCGAGCCAGACTGCGGATTTGCAAAGGCTGGGCGCCACCGGAAAGGCCCGACATCTGGAGGCGCGCCAGGGTATCGATTTTTCTTCGAACGACTATCTCGCTTTGGCGGACTCGCCGCGCCTGGCGCAGGCGGTCGGCGAGGCGATGAAGGAGGGCGTCCCGGTGGGCTCGGGCGGGTCGCGCTTGTTGCGGGGCAACCATCCCGAGCACGAAGCGCTGGAGGCCGAGGCGGCCGCCTTCTTCGGTACCGACGCCGCGCTCTACTGTTCATCGGGCTTCGCCGCCAATTCCGCGCTGTTTTCGACCTTGCCGCAAACCGGCGATCTGATCCTTCACGACGAACTCATTCACGCAAGCGCGCATGAAGGGATTCGTCTCGCGCGCTGCGAAACGCTGGCCGTGGCGCACAATGATGCCGAGGCATTCGCGGATACGATCGCCGCCTGGCGGCGTGCGGGGGGCACCGGCCGCCCTTGGATCGCGGTGGAGAGCCTATACAGCATGGACGGCACCAAGGCTCCGCTGGCCGACCTCGCATCGGTCGCCGAGCGGCACGAAGCGATCCTGCTGATCGACGAGGCTCACGCCACCGGAGTGTTCGGACCCGATGGCCGAGGGTTGGCCGCCGCGCTCGACGGGCGTCCCGATGTCGTTACCCTGAAAACTTGCGGCAAGGCGCTGGGGTGCGAGGGCGCGCTGGTGTGCGGTCCGCGCATCGTGCGCGAGTTTCTCGTCAATCGCGGGCGCGGGTTTATCTTCTCGACTGCCCCCTCCCCGCTGATGGCGCGCGCGGTGCGCGAGGCGCTGCGGATCCTTGCCGACGAACCCGAGCGGCGGGCGCGCCTTGAAACGCTGATTGCCGAAGCGGAACGCCTGCTCGCCCCGTTCGGCGCTCGCAAGACTGCTTCGCCTATCCTGCCGCTGGTTCTCGGCGATCCGGCAAGGACGATGGCGCTGGCAGGCGCGCTTCAAGCGGCCGGTTTCGATGTCCGCGGAATTCGTCCTCCCACCGTTCCGGAAGGAACCTCGCGCCTGCGGATTTCGATCACGCTCAACATCGATGCGCAGCATATTGCGGCGCTGGCCCAGGCTCTTTCCGAGGTCGCGCCATGAGCGGCCCGGCCTTCGTCGTCACCGGCACCGATACCGAGATCGGCAAGACCGTGTTCGCGGCAGGGCTCGCGGGCGCGCTCCGGGCCCATTACTGGAAGCCGGTCCAGGCAGGCCTCGACGATGGCAGCGACCGAGAACGCGTCGCGGCGCTGAGCGGACTGCCAGCCTCGAACATCCTACCCGAAGCCTATCGGCTGACCACGCCCTGCTCGCCGCATGAGGCGGCCGCACGCGATGGCGTGGCGATAGATCCGGCCCGGCTCGAACCGCCCGCAATCCGTCCGCTGGTGATCGAGGGGGCCGGCGGCGCGCTGGTGCCTCTGACGCCGAATATCCTGTTTGCCGATGTCTTCGCGCGCTGGCGCCTGCCGACGATCATCGTCGCGCGCACGGGGCTTGGCACGATCAACCACAGCCTGCTCAGCATCGAGGCCTTGCGATCTCGCGAAGTCCCCATCCTGGGTGTGGCATTCGTCGGGGACGCGAACGAAGAAAGCGAGCGCACCATCGCGCGCATTGGCGGGGTAGACCGGCTCGGCCGGCTGCCGTTCCTCGAACCTTTGAATTCCGCGACGCTCGCAAACGCCTTCGCCCAGCATTTCCGTCTGGAGGACTTCCGTTGACCGCTTCGCCCATCTGGCACCCCTTTACCCAGCACGGGCGCGGCGAACCGATTCCCCAGGTTGCACGGGCCGAGGGCGCCATACTCCACACCGCCGATGGCCGCCGGATCGTTGATGCGATCTCCTCCTGGTGGGTCACCACCCATGGGCATTGCCATCCCCGAATCATGGCGGCGATCGCCGAGCAGGCTGGGAAGCTCGATCAGATCATCTTCGCCGGCTGGACGCACGAGCCGGCCGAAGCCGTCGCGCGCGGGCTTCGCCAATTGATGCCCGACGAACTGACCCGCGTCTTCTTCTCCGATTCCGGATCGACCAGCGTCGAGGTGGCGCTCAAGATGGCGCTCGGCTTCTGGGCGAATACGGAGCGGTCGAGGCACAAGATCCTCGTGCTCGAGCATGCCTATCATGGCGACACCGTCGGCGCGATGTCGGTGGGCGCGCGCGGGGTGTTCAACGCCGCCTATTCGCCGCTGCTGTTCGATGTGGAGACGCTACCCTTCCCGCATGGCGACGGCGCGGCGACGCTGGAGAAACTGACCGCCCTGTGCCGGGATGAACCGGCGGCGCTGATCGTGGAGCCGCTGATCTGCGGCGCTGGCGGAATGAAGATCTACGATGCCGCCATCCTGGCCGACATGCGCCGAATCTGCTCCGCTCACGAAGTATTGTTCATCGCCGACGAAGTGATGACTGGCTGGGGGCGCACCGGAACGCTGCTGGCTTGCGAGCAGGCGGGGATCGTCCCCGACATCCTGTGCCTGTCGAAGGGACTGACCGGCGGCGCCGTCCCGCTGGCGGTCACCATGGCGACCGAAGCGATTTTCGCGGCCCATCTGTCGCAGGATCGCGCGCGGATGTTCTTCCACTCCTCGAGCTACACCGCGAACCCGCTGGCCTGCGCGGCCGCAGCGGCGAACATCGCGATCTGGCAGGAGGAACCGGTGCTCGAACGGATCGCGCGGCTCGCCGAGAACCAGGCGCGCCTTCTCGAGAAACTGGCGCATAACCCGAGGGTCCGGAATGCCCGCCGGGCCGGCACGATCACCGCCTTCGAGATCGAGGATCAGCGCGGTGGATATCTTTCCGATCTCGGCCCCCGCCTTCTGTCGCGGTTCCGCGAAGCCGACCTCTTGCTGCGCCCTCTCGGGAACACTGTCTATACCATGCCGCCCTATTGCATCTCCGATGAAGATCTCGCCTTGATTTACGACGGGATCGCGGAAACCGTGGCGCATTGCTGACCCTTCTCTTCGCGCTAGCGAAAAATATCTCGCACCGTCTGAAGGATCGCAAGCTCTCTCTTCCGTGTCTATCGAAAAGCGACTGGCGCCAAGACGAGCCGAGCCTCTCCAAGCAAAAGCAATTGGGGCGGACGGGGCAGCAGCATTGATCGGTTGCTTTCCTACCGGGATGGCGCAAGGTCCGCCGAACAATCTGCGCTTATTCGGGTGTTTCGGCTCTTGCTATAAGTTCGCTTCCCTCCAGTAAGGCGTTGGAACTTGTCAGAAGTTGATCCCACGGTGGCTTCGCTATTGCGCCAGCAAAAGGTTCTGGCGCGGTTCGGCGAACTGGCCTTGCGCTCCGACAGCCTCGACGAAATTCTCACGGAAAGTTGTCGGCTCGTCAGCGAGGCGCTGGGAACCGATCTCGCGAAGGTTATGGAACTTCGACAAGACGGCGTCACCCTGCTGGTGCGTGCCGGCGTGGGCTGGCCCGATGATGTGGTGGGGGAGGTCACGGTCAAGGCCGTAAAGGGCTCGTCCGAAGGCCATGCCCTCAAGACGGGCGAGCCCGTGGTTTCCAACGACATCGAGACCGAGACCCGGTTCGAATACGCCAAGTTCATCAAGCAAAGCGGCGTCAGGGCGATCGTCAGCGTGATCATTCTGGGCGCCGACGGGCGGCCGCCCTTTGGCATATTGCAGGTCGACAGCCGCACCCCGCGGCATTTTACCCCCGGCGATACCCGCTTCCTGCGTGGCTACGCCAACCTCATCGCTGCCGCGGTCGACCGGCTGCGGGTCTCGGAGCAGAATCGCCTCGCGGCGACGCATGATTCAACCACGACGCTGCCGAACCGTGCGCTGTTTCGCAGCGAGTTGGAAACGGCGCTGGAGCGGACGCGGAGCCGCGGGGATCAGCTGAGCCTGCTCTTGATCGATCTCGATCGCTTCAAGCAGATCAACGATATGCTGGGTCACCAAATCGGTGATGCAGCCCTGTGCGCCTTTGCGACGCGGCTGGTATCCGCCTTCCCCATCGGAACGATGGTGGCCCGGCTCGGCGGCGACGAATTCGTGGTGATGCTGCCTGGTGTGGGCCGGCTCGCGGCCGCCGGTCACGCGGCGCGCGCCTTGCAGGCGCTGG
>JAHJWA010000337.1 GCA_018828205.1 Alphaproteobacteria bacterium | reverse complement strand
GAAGTGGTCGAGGCGCAGCATTCGAATGACGGCACGCGCAAATGGCTGCTCCGCACCAGCGATGGGCACGAGTTCGAGACGGTCTTCATCCCCGATGACGACCGCGGAACCCTATGCGTCTCGAGCCAGATCGGCTGCACGCTCAACTGCACCTTCTGCCACACCGGAACGATGCGGCTGGTCCGCAATCTGACCCCGGGCGAGATCGTCGGCCAGGTCATGCTGGCGCGCGATTCGCTGGGCGAATGGCCCAAGCCGGGCGCGAGTCCCCGCGCAGGCGGAGACCTCGGGCAGCCTGGCCCTATGCCGACCGAGACCCCCGCCTTCGCGGGGCATCACGATAGCGATGAGCCCGGCGAATACCGCGCCGATGGCCGGCTGCTCACCAACATCGTGATGATGGGGATGGGCGAGCCGCTCTACAATTTCGACAATGTCCGCGACGCCTTGCAGCTGGTGATGGACGGCGAGGGGCTGGCGCTGTCCAAGCGCCGGATCACGCTCTCGACCAGCGGCGTGGTGCCGATGATGGCGCGCTGCGGCGACGAAATCGGGGTCAATCTCGCGGTCTCGCTCCACGCGGTGACCAAGGAAGTGCGCGACGAGATCGTGCCCATCAACCGCAAATACGGCATCGAGGAGCTGCTCCAGGCCTGCGCCGACTATCCCAGCGCCAACAATGCGCGGCGGATCACCTTCGAATACGTCATGCTCAAGGACAAGAACGACTCCGACGCCGATGCGCGCGAGCTCGTCCGGCTGCTGCGCCACTACGACCTCCCCGCCAAGGTCAATCTGATCCCGTTCAACCCCTGGCCTGGCTCGGTCTACGAATGCTCGACCCCCGAGCGGATCCGCGCCTTCAGCGCGATCGTCTTCGACGCCGGGATCTCCGCGCCGGTGCGGACCCCGCGCGGGCGCGACATCGACGCCGCCTGCGGCCAGCTCAAGACCTCGGCGCTCAAAAAGAGCCGCGCGGAACGCGACCGCGAGGCTGCCGAAGCCGAGGGCGAAACCGCAGCCGCCTGATGGCCGACGCGGCGACCCTTGCTTTCTACCGAGAGCAAGCGCCGCGCTACACCGAGGCTTTCGACCGCAAGCCCAGCCGCCACCTCGACCAATTCCTCGATCGTCTGCCTCGTGGCGCACGCATCCTCGAGCTTGGCTGTGGCGGAGGGCGCGATTCTGCGCGAATCCGCGAACGCGGTTTCGCTCTCGACGCCACGGATGGCACGCCGGCCATGGTAGAAAAGGCCAACCAGCGGTTCGCTGTCGAGGCGCGGGTGATGCGCTTCGAGGAACTCGATGCGGAGGCGGCCTACGACGCGGTCTGGGCCCACGCATGTCTGATCCACGTCCCGCGAGCCGGCCTGCCCCCCATCCTCTCTGCCATCCATCGCGCGCTTACGCCGGTCGGGCGGCACTATGGCAGCTACAAGCTGGGTGACGGCGAAGGCCGCGACCTCCTCGGCAGACTGCACAATTTTCCCTCTGCGGAATGGCTGGTGGCGGTTTATGCCGACGCAGGCTTCGCGATCGAGGACGCGGTGATCTATGCCGGCGATGGAGCAGATGGGGTGGTGCGCGACTGGATGGCGCTGACAGTACGACGGGTATGAGCGCCCGGAATGTGAGCAGTTGGACCGCTGGCCTTTTCCCAAGGTCGAGAATCTTCACCACGCCCGTATCGAGCACCCGCCTCACGCATTGCCGACGACGAAACAGGCCGCCGCGACCAGCGCCCCGGCCCAGCGGTTCGAGCGGAAGCGCTCGAGCGGATTGGCGGGGTCCTGCGGGTCGAGCGTCGCGACCTGCCAGGCCAGATGCCCTGCTGCGGGCAGCAGCGCGAGCAGCGCCAGCCAGTCGGCGCGCAGCAGCCAGAAGCCCAATGCCCAGAGCCCCGCGGCCCCAGCGTAGAACAACGCGACTCCCGGCTTGACGCTCCCGCCCAGCCGCAGCGCGCTCGAGCGGATGCCCACCAGCGCGTCGTCCTCGCGGTCCTGCAGCGCATAGATCGTGTCATAGCCCACCACCCACAGCACCGAGCCCGCGTAGAACGCCGCCAGCGCATCCCAATTGTCGGCGCGCAGCTGCGTCCACCCGACCAGCAGCCCCCAGCTGAACACCAGCCCGAGCCAGGCCTGCGGCCACCAGGTGATCCGCTTCATGAAAGGGTAGGCCGCGACCATCACGAGGCTGGCCAGCGCGACGATTTGCGCCGCCCCCCGCAATTGCAACAGCACCAGGAGCCCCACTGCTGACAGCGCCAGCAGCCAGACCCAGGCGAGTTTCTTCGACACCCGCCCGCTCGCCACCGGCCGCGCGGCGGTGCGCGCCACCTGGCGGTCGAGATCGGCGTCGACGATGTCGTTGTAGACGCAGCCCGCCCCGCGCATCGCGATCGCTCCCAGCAGCAGCCAGGCGAGCAGCACGAGCTGCCAGCCCGCTCCCGCCAGCCAGACGCCCCAGACGCAGGGCCAGAACAGCAGCCACCAGCCGATCGGCCGGTCGAACCGCGCCAGCTGCGCGAGATCGCGCGCGCGCTGCGGCAGGCGCGCAACCAGCCCGCGATGCTCGCTGTCGGGGACGATATCCTGCGCCAACCGATTCTCCTTCGTCCTTCCCGCGAAAGCGGGAATCCCGCTGCCTTTCAACCCCGACAGCCAAAAAGAAGCGGGACCCCCGCTTTCGCGGGGGCGACGAAGGGGATAGGAGCGCCACATGCCCGCAACCCCCGCCTGGCCCCCCAAGAGCGCACCGCGCCTGTTCGTCGCCGAACCGCTGCACCCCGGCGCGCGGGTCACTCTCGACGGGCCGCAGGCGCATTATCTGGCGCGGGTGATGCGGGTGAGCGCAGGCGATCCGGTGGTGCTGTGCGACGATATCACCGGCGAATGGGCCGCGCGCGTGGTCGAGGCAGGCAAACGCAACGTTGCGCTCGAAGCGGTCCGACTGCTGCGGCAGCGCGAAGCAGTGCCCGACATCTGGCTGTGCCCGGCGCTGATCAAGAAGGATCGCTTCGATCAGGTGCTGGAAAAGGCGACCGAACTCGGCGTCGCGCGGATTGCCCCGGTGGTCACCCGCCGCTGCGTCGCCGACAAGCTCAACCCCGAGCGCGCGCGCGCCATCGTCACCGAGGCGGCGGAGCAATGCGCGCGCACCGCGCTCCCCGAGCTCGCTGCTCCGGTGAGGCTCGCTGCGCTGCTCGCCGACTGGCCCGAAACCCGCGCGCTCTATTTCGCCGACGAGAACGGAGGGATGCCGCTGGCGGAAGCGATTGCCAGCACCGCCGTGGCCTCGGCCGGCTTCCTGATCGGCCCCGAGGGCGGTTTCGACGACGAGGAGCGCGCCACGATCCGCGCGCTGCCGCAGGCGGTGCCCGTTTCGCTGGGCCCCCGCATCCTCCGCGCCGAGACCGCCGCGCTCGCGGCGTTGGCGATCTGGATGGCGCGGGCCGGCGATTGGAGTGATCGGGACAATCATCCGAAGCCGGGCGAATAAGGGCTGGCGCGGCGCAGAGGGACTGCCTAACGCGCGACTCATGAGCACCCGCAAGGCGTCCGAGGACCTAGATCCCATCATCGAGAGCCGCGATCAGTTGATCGCGCCGCTTCTCAACGGCGAGAAGCCCAAGGCCGATTGGCGGATCGGCACCGAGCATGAGAAGCTCGTCTTCCACCATTCCGATCACCGCGCGCCCTCCTACGACGAGGACGGCGGCATCCGCGACATCCTGCTCAGCATGCGCGAATTCGGCTGGGAGCCGGTCGAGGAGGGCGGCAAGGTCATCGCGCTGCGCGGCGAGGACGGCGCGGTCAGCCTCGAGCCCGCAGGCCAGCTCGAACTTTCGGGCGCGCCGCTGGAAAATCTCCATGAGACCTGCGCCGAAACCGGTCGCCATCTCGAACAGGTCAAGGCCATCGGCGAGCGTTGCGGGGTGGGTTTCCTCGGGCTCGGCATGTGGCCCGACAAGACCCGCGAAGAACTGCCGGTGATGCCCAAGGGCCGCTACGAGATCATGATGCGGCATATGCCGCGGGTCGGGACCATGGGGCTCGACATGATGCTGCGCACCTGCACCATCCAGGTCAATCTCGACTATTCCAGCGAAGCCGACATGGCGAAGAAATTCCGCACCGGGCTCGCGCTCCAGCCGCTCGCCACCGCGCTGTTCGCCAATTCGCCCTTCACCGAGGGCAAGCCCAACGGCTATCTCTCCTACCGCAGCCATATCTGGTCCGACACCGACCCGCAGCGCACCGGCATGCTGCCCTTCGTCTTCGACGAGGATTTCGGCTACGAGCGCTGGGTCGACTACATGCTCGACGTGCCGATGTATTTCGTCTTCCGCGAGGGCAAATATATCGACGCCGCGGGGATGAGCTTTCGCGACTTCCTCAAGGGCGAACTGCCCGCGCTGCCCGGCGAACTGCCGCGCGAGGCGGACTGGTGGGATCACCTCTCGACCGCCTTCCCCGAGGTGCGGCTCAAGAGCTTCCTCGAGATGCGCGGCGCCGATGGCGGGCCGTGGAACCGCATCTGCG
The DNA here is from genome assembly GCA_018828205.1 of Alphaproteobacteria bacterium. GTDB lineage: Bacteria > Pseudomonadota > Alphaproteobacteria > Sphingomonadales > Sphingomonadaceae > Qipengyuania. Next base: position 894 of record JAHJWA010000337.1, on the reverse strand, counting down.
CCCTCCCCGCCTTCTGGGTCGGGCTGCTCTACGACCAATCCGCGCTCGATGCCGCCTGGGACCTGGTCAAGGACTGGAACATGGAAGAGCGCGAGGCCTTGCGCAACGCAGTTCCCAAACAGGCGCTCGATGCGCCGCTGCCCGGCGGCGGGCGGCTGCAGGATCTCGCCAAGGAAGTGATGGCGATCGCGCGCAGCGGGCTCTCGGCGCGCGCGCGGCTCAACACTTCGGGCGACAACGAGACCGGCTTCCTCGAGACGCTCGACGAGATCGTCGCGAGCGGCAAGGTCCCGGCGCAGCGCCTGCTCGATCTCTATCACGGGTCATGGAACGGCGATGTGAGCCAGGTCTACAAACAAAGCTTCTGACACGGAAAGGACGGCGCGATGATCCAGATCAACGGTACCCTCAAACTGGCTCCCGACACGCTCGCCAAGGGCCGCGAGGCGATCGTCGCCATGGTCCGCGCCTCGCGCGCCGAGGACGGCTGCCTCGAATATGGGTTCGCGCAGGATCTGACCGATCCCGACGTCCTCTATCTGGTCGAACGCTGGCGCGACCGCGCCGCGCTCGATGCCCATTCGGCCTCGGCTCATATGGCCGAATTCAAGCGCGCCATGGCCGCCAATCCGGCGATGGAGCGCGATCTGCGCATTTTCGAGACCGACGACGGCCTACCGCTGGCGTGACTATTCCGCCGGTTGCACCCTCGGGGTGAACCGGAGCGCCAGAATCACCCGCGACAGCTTCGTCAGCGGCGCGGTGATCAAACCGCGCTCGCCCATCCAGGCATGGTATTCCCGGTACTTGGGATCCTCGGCGAGCAGATGCGCCTCCTCGGTGCGCGCACGCCAGTAATAGATCGCGTTGACGCAGAGCAGGCAGAAGACGTTG
>JAHJWA010000336.1 GCA_018828205.1 Alphaproteobacteria bacterium | reverse complement strand
TGGAGCTTCGCGGCGCAGACCGGGATCGTCGCGCCGCCGATCACCTACACCGTCGCGGGCGAGCAATATGTCGCGGTGCTCGCCGGCTGGGGCGGCGCCTATGCGCTCGCCGCCGATGGCGGGCTGGTGAACGACCAGGGGCCGGTGCGCAACGTGAGCCGGCTGCTGGTGTTCAAGCTCGGCGGCACCGGCGAACTCCCGCCGATGCCCGAGCTCGCGCAGCTGCCGCTCGACCCGCCCCCCAGCCGCGCCAGCGCCGCCACGATCGCCGAGGGCGGCAGGCATTACGCGCGCTATTGCGCGGTCTGCCACGCGCCCGCGGCGGTGGGCTCGACCGTGCTGCCCGATCTCCGGCGCAGCGGCACGCTGTCCAACCGCGACGCCTTCCTCGCGGTGGTCCACGACGGCGTGCTGTCGCGCAACGGCATGGCGGGCTTCGCCGCATCGCTGAGCAAGGAACAGGTCGATGCGGTCCGCGCCTACATCACCTTCCGCGCCAATCAGGACAAGGCGATGGAAGCCGAAGCGGCGCGCTAGCCCGAGGGTATACAGTGGAAGCCCTTCTCCCCTCCCCTCGGGGAGGGGCAGGGGGTGGGGGAGCGCGCCGCAGGCGCGCGTCCAAGCCATCGGCGTCGTACACCCCCACCCGGCCTCCCCCTCAAGGGGGAGGAGAAAGTTGGGTCAATCGAAAGCCCACATGCCCTAGATCGGCGTCTGCGCGCCCACCCTGCCTCAGCCCAGCTGGCGAGCGTAGAGCGCCAGCAGATTCGCCCAGGCGCGCTCGGCCTCGGCGCGGTCGTAGGCGGGGGAATCGGGCACGGTCCAGCCGTGGTCGGCGGGATAGACCTCGACCTCGGCGCTCACCTTCGCCTCTTGCGCGCTCTGGCGCAGCACCGTCTTGACCTCGGGGGCCTCGGCATCGTCGTCCTGCGAGATCGCGAAGATATAGCCGGTCTCGGGTGTGCCCGCGAGCAGCGCGTGCGGGCTCATCGGATTGTCCTCGGCCACCAGCCCGCCGCCGTGGAAGCTCGCCGCGGCCGCAACCCGCGAAGGCACCGCCGCCGCGGTCCACACCGTGAACGGCCCGCCCATGCAATAGCCCTGCGTGCCCACGCCGCGCGCTGTGTCGACGCTCGCCTGCCGGTCGAGCCAGGCCACGAGCGCGCTGGCGTCGCGCATGATCGGCTCGGCGGTGAGCTTGGCGCGCCAGGGACCGACCTTGCCGAACCCGCCGCCGGCGCGGAAGGCGGCGAAATCCTCGAACTGCTCGCCCGCGACATCGCGGTAATAGGGATTGACCACCAGCACCGCATAGCCGCGCTCGGCCAGCCGCCGCGCCATCATCCGGAAGGCATCGCGCAGCCCGGCGATATCGGGCCAGACCACCACCGCGGGATGGCGGCCGCTGGCGGGGTGGACGAAGAAGGCGTCGGCCTGGCCGTCGGGGGTCGCAATCGTCACCGAGCTTTCGGTCAGCCCGCCACCGCCGCCGAGCGCCGCATCGCCGACGCCGCCATTGCCCCCGGTGCAGGCGGCGAGCGCTGCCGAGCCGCTCAGCGCGGCGAATTGCCGCCGGTTGAAGCGCGGCAGTTTGCCAGCGTCGAATTCACCGTCCTTGCACATGGTCTCTCTCCTCGTTCCGTTCTCGGCCTTGGCGTAGCTCCAGTCCCTATCTCCGGCCCAGAGCACCCTCGCTCTGTTCCATCAGCTTGGTCATGATGTCTGCCACCGGTTCCTCTTCCTTGAGCATCCCGACCGACTGGCCCGCCATCAGGCTGCCGTTCTCGACATCGCCATCGATCACCGCTCGGCGCAGCGCGCCGGCCCAGTAATGCTCGATCTGCAATTGCGCCTCGGCCATCGCGATTTCCTCGCGGTCGAGCGTGGCGGCGACCTCGCGCTGCTTCTCGGTGAAGGCCTCGCTGCCCTTGTTCTTGAGCGCGCGCACCGGGATCACCGGGAGCCGCGGGTCGAGCTGGACGCTGGCGACCGCATCGCGCGCATTGGCGCGGAAATAGGCCTTCTTGAAATCGGGGTGCGCGATGCTCTCGGTCGCGCAAGCGAAGCGCGTGCCGAGCTGGACCCCGGCGGCGCCCATCTCGAGATAGCCCGCGATCGCCTGCCCGCGCCCGATCCCGCCGGCGACGAAGACCACATGGTCCTCCGCCAGCTCGGGGAGCATTTCCTGCGCCAGCACGCTGGTCGAGACCGGGCCGATATGGCCGCCCGCCTCCATCCCCCCGATCACCAGCGCATCGCCGCCCGAACGCAGCAGCTTCTTCGCCAGCGCCAGCGTGGGCGCGAAGACGATAACCTTGGCGGGGTTCTTGCCGCCCTTGATCGCCTCGACGCTGCCCTTGGGCGGGATCCCGCCCGCCAGCACGATATGCCCGACCCCGTGGCGCTCGCAGACCGCGATCAGGTCGAACAATCCGGGGTGCATGGTGATGAGGTTGACGCCGAAGGGCTTGTCGGTGCGCTTCTTGGTCTCGGCGATCTCGGTGTCGAGCAGTTCGGGGGTCATCGCCCCGCAGGCGATCACGCCGAAGCCGCCGGCGTTGGAGATGGCGGCGACGAGATTGCGCTCGGACACCCAGCTCATCGCGCCGCACATGATGGCGTATTCGCTGCCGAGAAACTCCGCGCCGCGCTGCATCAACCGGTTGGTTCTGGGATAATCGTTCATGGGGCAAGGCCCTAGTGCGGCGCGCCGGGCCTCGCAAGCGTGGGGGACCGGGATTGCCGGGTGGACCGCCTGCCATCCCGTTCGTGTCGACCGCAGTCGAGACACCGGCGCGGGGCCTCTCGACTGCGCTCGAGGCGAACGGATGAGTGGTGCCGTCCCTTCGTCATTGCGAGCGAAGCGGTGCCGAAGGCGGCCGGAGGCCAACCGATCCATGGCACAGCGCCCTGGATTGTGCCGGGTGGCCCTGCGGGCCGTCTTCGACTCCGCCTGCAGCTCCTCGCAATGACGAGGGGTGGGCGGTGCGCCCGACCCGTTCGTGTCGAGCGAAGTCGAGACACCCGCACCCGCCTCTCGACTTCGCTCGAGGCGAACGGATGAGGGAGCAGTCCCCCCGCCCCTCAATCGTAGTGGATCTCCACCAGATCCGCGGCCTTGCGCGCAGCCAGGCGCGCCGCTTCGGTGTCCGCGCCGGTTGCCAGCGCCACGCCCATGCGGCGATAGGGCCGCGCGTCGGGCTTGCCGAAGATGCGGATATCCGCGCCCTCGGCCATCGCCTCGGCCAGCCCAATGTAGCGCAGGGCCTCGCTGTCGCGGTCGGCGAGGATCACCGCGGAGGCGGCGGGGCGCGCACGGATGGGTTCGGGGATCGGCAGCCCCATCACCGCGCGGGCGTGGAGATCGAATTCGGAGAGGTTCTGGCTGAGCAGCGTGACCATGCCGGTGTCGTGCGGGCGCGGCGAGAGCTCGGAGAAGGTCACCTCCTCGCCCTTCACGAAGAACTCGACCCCGTAGAGCCCATAGCCGCCCAGATCCTCCACCACCGTGCGCGCCATTGCCTGCGCGCGGGCGAGCGCGGCATCGGCCATCGGTGCGGGCTGCCAGCTCTCGCGGTAATCGCCGCGTTCCTGGCGGTGGCCGATCGGCGGACAGAAGCTGACCCCGTCCCTGTGGCGCACGGTCAGCAGTGTGATCTCGTAATCGAAGTCGACGAATTGCTCGACGATCACCCTGGCGCGGTCGCCGCGCATATTCGCGACCGCATAGTCCCAGGCCGCCTCGAGCCCGGCCTCGTCCTGCACCGTGGTCTGCCCCTTGCCCGAGGAGGACATCACCGGCTTGACCACGCAGGGGAAGCCCGTGTGCGCGGCCGCAACCTGCACTTCCTCGAGGTTCTTGGCGTAGAGATAGCGCGAGGTGGTGAGCCCCAGCTGCTGCGCGGCGAGATCGCGGATCGCGTCGCGGTTCAT
>JAHJWA010000335.1 GCA_018828205.1 Alphaproteobacteria bacterium | reverse complement strand
GAGAGCTCCGCCACCAGTTCGTCGATGCCTTCCATGGTCGAGATATCGCCCTGGATCGGCACGACCTTGTCGCCCAGTTCCGCGGCGGTCTCGTGCAGCTCGCCGCCCTTGCGCGCGGTGATGTAGACCCGGTCGATCCCGGCGGCGAGAAAGCCTTCGACGATCATCCTACCGATGCCGCGGCTGCCGCCGGTGACGAGCGCGGTGCGCCCTTCGAGGCTGAAGAGGTCGTTGAGATTCATGTTGTCGTCTCCCGTGATGGCCGCGGATCGCTCCGCCTGCCCGGTGAATATCCCGCCGCCGCCGGCCGGAGCCTGGCGTCGGCGTTTCGGATCAGTAGCCGCTCATCTCGGCGACGCGGCCCGCGTGGTAATACTGGTCGCCCAGGAATTCCTGCAGCGCGCGATCACGCTTCATGTAGAGGCCGATGTCGTATTCGTCGGTCATCCCGATGCCGCCGTGCATCTGCACGCCTTCGCGAACCGCGAGACCCGCCGCCTTGGCGACCTTGGCCTTGGCGACCGACGCCATCAGATCGGCCTTCTCGCTGCCGCCGTCGAGCATCTGCGCCGCCTTGATCACGACCGCGCGGGCGATCTCGACCTCGGAATAGAGGTGGCTGGCACGGTGCTGGAGCGCCTGGAATTCGCCGATCAGCTTCCCGAACTGCTTGCGCTGCTTGAGATAGTCGATGGTCATGTCCATCGCCCCGCGCGCGACGCCCGCGCCTTCCGCAGCGGCGCCGATGCGGCCCGCGGTGAGCATGGCGTTGAGCACCGCGCGGCCGCCGTCGACCTCGCCGATCACCGCATCGCCGTCGAGCTCGACCCCGTCGAACTTGGTGTGCGTCGCCATCGAGCTGTCGACCAGCCGGACCGAATCATGGCTCATCCCGCTCGCATCCTTGGGGACCGCGAACAGCGTCAGGCCGTCCTCGTCGCTGTCATCGCCCGAGGTGCGCGCGGCGACGATCATCATGTCGGCGCTGGCGCCGTGGATGACGAAATCCTTCTGCCCCGAGATCCGGAAGCCATTGCCCGATTTCTCGGCCCTGGTGCGGATCGTCTCGGGGCGGTGCTTGGCGCCTTCGTCGATGGCGACGGCGTAGATCTTCTCGCCCTCGACCATGCCGGGGAGCCAGCGGCCCTTGGCGTCGTCGCTGGCGTGCTTGAGCGCGGTCGCGGCCAGCACCGAGCTGGTGAGGAAGGGCGAGGGGGTCAGATTGCGACCGATTTCCTCGAGCACGATGCCCGCCTCGACATGGCCCATCCCGAGCCCGCCGTGGTCTTCGTCGACCAGGATGCCGGTGAAGCCCATTTCGGCGAACTGCTTCCACAATTCATGGCCGAAACCGTCCTTGCAATCGCGGTCGCGCCAGTGGCGCAGCTGCTTCTGGGTGTTGCCCTGTTCGGACATGAATTGGCTGGCGCTCTCGGCCAGCATGGTCTGATCGTCGTCGTGATAAAGTGGCATGATGTTCCCTTTTCGTCATCCCGGCGCATCGTCATCTGGCCGGGATCTGGAGCCGCGCGGTGCGAGCCGGCGGAGAAAGACCCCGGCTCTCGCCGGGGCGACGTGAATGGCTAGGCGCCCGGCAGATCGAGGATCCGCTTGGCGATGACGTTGAGCATCACCTCGCTGGTGCCGCCCTCGATCGAATTGGCCTTGGTCCGCAGCCAGTTGCGCGCCGGCTTACCGCCGCTCGTGTCCTCGCTCTCCCATTCGAGCGCGCGCGACCCGCCGGCTGCCATCATCAGTTCGTGACGGCGCTTGTTGAGCTCGGTACCGACATATTTCATCATGTTGGGCTGGGCGGGATGGCCCTTGCCGGCCTTCATCTCGTCGAGGAACTTCTCGCCCATCGCCGAATAGGCCAGCGCATCGACGTCGAACATCGCCAGTTCGGCGCGCAGCACCGGGTCTATCTCGCCGACATTGCGCTTCACCGCCGCGCCGATCGCGCTGGTGCGATCGCCGCCGCCCGCGCCCGAGATCATCTCGCGCTCGTGGCCGAGCAGATATTTCGCCACGTCCCAGCCGCGGTTGATCTCGCCGACATAGGCGGGGATGTCCTCGCCATAGCTCTTGGGCACCTTCACATCGTCCATGAAGGTTTCGCAGAACGGGCTGTTGCCGCTGATCAGCTTGATCGGCTTGGTGCTGACGCCCTCGCCCGCCATGTCGAACAGCATGAAGGTGATGCCCTGGTACTTGTTCTCCTTGTCGGTGCGGACAAGGCAGAAGATCCAGTCGGCTTCATCGGCGTAGGAGGTCCAGATCTTCTGGCCGTTGACGACCCAGTGATCGCCCTTGTCCTCGCCATAGGTCTGCATCGAAACCAGATCGGAGCCCGAACCCGGCTCCGAATAGCCCTGGCACCAGCGGATTTCGCCATTGGCGATTTCGGTGAGGAAGCGCTGTTTCTGGCCCTCGGTGCCGAACTGCAGCAGCGCCGGGCCGAGCATCCAGATGCCGAAGCTCGAGAGCGGCGGGCGCGCGTCGATCCGCGCCATTTCCTGACGCAGGACCTTGCCCTCCGCGCCGGTCAGACCGGCGCCGCCATATTCCTTGGGCCATTCGGGAACGGTGTAGCCCTTGTCGCGGCAGGCTTCGAACCATTGCTTCTGCGCGTCGCTCTTGAAGCTGGCGTTACGACCGCCCCAATAGACGTCGCCCTCGTCGCGTACGGGCTTGCGCATTTCAGCCGGGCAATTCGCCTCCAGCCAGGCGCGAACTTCGCTGCGGAATCCTTCCAGATCGGACATAGGTCTCTCCTCTCAGTGCCTCGTCTCTTGACGTTAACGTTAGGTCGATTCGGGGCCCCGCCGCAAGGGCAATCGCGGTGAAGCGCCATGCCGTAGCGTCAGCCGGTTTGCGTTGACCCGCCCGCCCGCAGCCCTAAGCTGCGAGGCCAGAGAGAGTGGGAGAAATACGTGCGATTCTCGGGAAAAACCGTGGTCGTGACCGGCGCTGCATCGGGCATCGGGGCTGCAAGCGCCCGGCTGTTCGCGCGTGAAGGCGCCGTGGTCATTGCCAGCGACATCGATAGCGAAGGCGGCGAGAGGCTGGCGCGCGAAAGCGAGGGCGATATCCGCTTCCGCCACTGCGACGTCCGCGATGTCGAGGCGATCCGTTCGCTGATGGATTTCGCCGCCAGCGAGACCGGCGGGATCGACACGCTGCTCAACAACGCCGGGGCCGGCGGGGCGCGCGCGCCGATCGACGAGATCGAGCCGGCCGACTGGGATTCGACCATGGATCTGCTGCTGCGCTCGGTCGCGATGGGGATCCGCTACGCGGTGCCGCACATGATCGGGCGGCCCTCGACGCGGACCGGCGGCGCCAGCATCGTCAACGTCTCCAGCGTCGCCGCGGTCGGTCCGGGTTATTCGCCCACCGCCTATGCGGTCGCCAAGGCTGGGGTGCTGCATGTTACCAAGCTCGCCGCCGCCGATCTCGCGCGCCACTCGATCCGGGTCAACGCGGTCCAGCCGGGCTTCATCAACACCGACATCTTCACCTCCTCGCTCGCCATCTCGGGCGAGGCCAAGGCGATCGCCAAGGGCGTGCTGGCGCAGATGTCGAGCAACGCCCAGCCGGTGAAGCGCGGCGGGCAGCCCGAGGACATCGCCGAGGCGATGGCCTATCTCGCGAGCGAGGCCGCCGGCTTCGTCAACGGCACCTCGCTGCTGGTCGATGGCGGGATCACCATCGGTCCGCGCGACAGCTGGGACGAGGATGCGCCCAAGATGTTCGACGCGCTGCTGGCCATGGCCGAAGCGGCGGAGAAGAAGGTGAGCGGCGCAAAGACATGAGTTTTGTAACCGGTCCGCTTCCCCAGCGGCTCAAGATCATCCACGGCTTCGGCGCCGTTGCCTTCGGCGTGAAGGACAGCGGCTTCAGCTTCTTCCTGCTGATCTTCTACAATCAGGTGCTCGGCATGGATGCCGGGATGGTCAGCCTCGCATTGGCTGCGGCGCTGATCGTCGACGCCTTCGTCGATCCGATCCTGGGCAATCTGTCCGACCGGACCTACACGCGCTGGGGGCGTCGCCTCCCGTGGCTCTATGCGGCGGCGCTGCCGCTCGCGCTGGCCTGGGCGGTGCTGTGGAACCCGACCGTGGACGGTACGCCCGGCTTCTGGGAACTGCTCGGGATCTGCGTGGTGGTCCGCGTGCTGCTTTCAGCCTGCGAGGTCCCCTCGGTCAGCCTGCTGCCCGAAATCACGCAGGATTACGACGAGCGCACCACGCTGTTCCGCTATCGCTATTTGTTCGGCTGGATGGGCGGGCTGCTGATGATGCTGCTCGCCTACACCGTGTTCATGCCGGGTGCCGAAGGGCTGCTGCAGGCCGGCGGTTACAGCTATTTCGGCAT
>JAHJWA010000334.1 GCA_018828205.1 Alphaproteobacteria bacterium | reverse complement strand
TCATCGCCTCGGCCACGCTCGAGCTGCCGCAACTCGTGGGTGACGGGCGGTTCTCGCGCGAGCTGGCCCGCGAGTTTTCGGTCCTCGAAACGCGCATGCCTGCCTTGCGCGAGCGCAGCGGCGACATCCCGGCGCTGGCCCGCGGCACGATCGCGCGGCTGGGCTTCGATGCGGACACAAAGCTCTCGGCCGAGCTGATGGCAGCCTGCCTGGCCTACCGCTGGCCCGAGAATCTCGCCGAACTCGAGCGGCTGCTTGGACGGTTGGCGACGATGACCGGCACCGAACCGGTCCAGGCGAATGATATCCGCCGCTACGCCCCCGAGATGGCGTGCGAAGCACCGGGCGTCCGCTCGTCCGGCGCGGCCGATTCGCACGCCCTCGAGCCCGCTCCACTCGGCCGCTGGGCTCTGCGCACGCTCGACCCTGAAGACGATTTCGCGGAGCTCGAACCCTCACTGGCCAAGGCCCTGCGTCATCTCGGCGCCTGCTTCGCGGAGCCGATCGACCTGGCCGATCTCGCCGCGATCGGCGGAACGACCCCGCTGCGGATGAGCGCGCTGTTCCGCACCGTCGTCGGGGTCTCCTTCAAGCGGCTGCTGCGCCAGATCCGCATTCTGGCTGCCTGCGAACGGCTGGTGCAGCAGCCCGCGGCCTCGATCACCGAGCTCGCCTTCCAGGTCGGCTTCGGCGATCTGAGCTATTTCGAGCGCAGCTTCCGCAGCGCGATCGGCGAAAGCCCCCGGCAGTTCCGTCGACGCAGGCGAGTCGGCGAAGGGTCCGTGCTCGCACCGCATCTGTCCGACTCGGCCAAAACTACGTCCGGATCTGTCCGGGTCGCCGCCGAGGCGGACTGATCCACCCGATCGGGCGGCATTCGCTATCCGCTGGACGCCCGGACCCGGCCCCGCTTCGTCCAAGTATTCCGCGCCGTCCCCCCGCATTCTCTCCCCAGCTCGACTCGCTTGGCAGACGGGCGATGCGACCCAGATCAGAAAGGGGATGAAATGGCTTTTCCAACTCACGTGAACGACCAGATTACCGATTCGGTCACCCAGGCCAACGTCAAGGTCCTGGGCGACGCGCCGGCGATCGCGATGGGCAATCTCTATCAGGCGACCGCGCAATCGCTCGCCAATGCGGCGCACAACGCCACCAACGCGCAGCAGCAGAGCTACGTCTCCTCGCAGGCGGCGACCACGATGGGAGTCGCCACGCTCTACTCGCTCGACACCGCCTCGACCGGGGTCGCCACCGAGGACATCTTCAAGGCCGGACAGGCGCGCTCGGGCAGCCTGCTCTGACTCCGACCGAACCACGCCGGTGAAGCGACCGGCGCGAACCAGAACCGTTTCCACCTCGATAAAGGAGCCAGACGATGGCCTTTCCGACATTCGTGAACGACCAGATCACCGATTCCGTCACCCAGGCCAACGTCAAGGTCCTGGGCGACGCGCCGGCGATCGCGATGGGCAATCTCTACCAGGCGACCGCGCAGGCGCTGAGCAACGCCGCGCACAATTCCACCAATGCCGCGCAGCAGAGCTACGTCACCTCGCAGGCCGCGACCACCATGGGGGTCGCCACGCTCTACGCGCTCGACACCGCTTCGACCGGGGTCGCCACCGAGGACATCCTCAAATCGGGGCTGACCTGAGACCGCGCCGTCGCAATCGCGGACTGCGGCCCGTCGCGTGACAAGGCCTAGCTAGACCATGGCGAACCCAACCTCCGTCAACAGCCAGATCACGGATGCCGTGACCCAGGCCAATGTCGAGGCGCTGGGGGCCGCTCCCGCGGTCGCCATGGGCAATCTCTACCAGGCGACCGCGCAGGCGCTGGCCAACGCCGCGCACAATGCGACCGTCGCGCAGCAGCAGATGAATGTGGCGGCGCAGGCCGCGACCACCGCCGGGGTGGCGCTGCTCTACGCCATCCAGACCGGCAAGAAATGATCCGCCGGGGCCATCCCGCCTCCTTGGATCGGACCGAAGCGGATCGGACCGAAGCAAACTTTGAACCCGCGGCGACACAGCGTCGTCCGCACCACAGGAAAGGAAGCATGCAATGGCATTTCCCAGCCACGTGAACAGCCAGGTCACCGACTCGATCACCGAGGTCAACACGCTGGTGCTCGGCGATTCTCCCTCGATGGCCACCGGCAACATGTTCATGGCCACCAGCCAGGCGCTGGCCAACACCGCGCACAATGCGACCAACCAGCAGAACCAGGGCTTCGTCACCTTCCAGGCGGCGACCTCGCAGGGCGTCTCGACGCTCTACTCGCTCGACATCGCCTCGACCGGGACGGCGACCGCCGAGGTCTACCGGCGCGGGCTGCTCTAGCGCGGGGTGTCCGGCGATCGCTGAACCGCGTCGATGGCAGCGCTGAAAGGCCTGGCACCGGTCACCGCGCTGACGATCGGCGAGGCGCCCTCGGCGGCGATGGCGATGACCTATCTGGCGATGGCCAACAGCATCGGTCACGCCATGGAAAACGCCGTCGCCGCCCAGCAGCGCGGCCAGCTGATGGCCGAGGCAGCGACCTTCCAGGTGCTCGCGATTGTCCTCAAGAACGGAGCGTAAGTGATGCCCGAACACTATGTGAACGATCAGATCGTCGAATCCGTCGCGGATGTGGTCACGCTCACCATCGGCGAAGCACCCTCGCAATCCTCGGCGATGCTCGATGTGGTGATGGCCGAGACGATTGGCATGACCATGTACAATGCGGTCAATCGCCAGCAATCGTCGAGCACGGTGAGCTCGGCCGCGGTCACCGCGGCCTGCGCCAAGATGCTGCAGACCCCGTTTCCGATCCTGCACCCAAAGCCGCCGCTGCCGCCGTATGATCCGGGCGTCGAACCGCTTCCCTATGACGAGAGCATCGCCAGCGTCGATGCGCGCGCCACCGGAGCAATCGACGCGCTCGCCGGCATCGCGCGGGCGAGCGATGCCGACGCGGCGACCGCGACGCTCGAAGCGCTCGCCGACCATATCGCCGATGCGATCAAGTCGCTTCAGGGTGGCAACCCGCCGTCACCTTCGCCTCCCGGCCCGCCTCCAAGTCCGCCTCCGCCCCCAAGTCCGCCAAGTCCTCCCCCTCCGCCCAGCCCGCCCAAGAGCAAGAAATAGGAGAGTCGAACCATGACCCAGGTCAACCCGCTCATCACCGACGTCATCACCCAGACCCAGCGCGCCACGCTGACCAAGGGACCGATCCAGGCCAGCGGCCAGGGCAAGGCCTATCAGTCGGTGGCGCAATCGGCCGCGATCGCGGTGCAGGACGCGACCGACGCGCTGCGCAATGTCACCACCGTCGCGAGCACCGCCGCCGGCGTGGCGCTGGCGCAGATCCTCGCAACCGGAAATGCGGCACAATACCACCCCACGCTCGATACCGCGAAAACCATGGTGACAACCGCGATCGCGGATTTCGCCGCGGTGGGCGAAGCGGCGGGCAAGGTGCTGAGCTCCTTCCCGTCGGGCCCCTCCAGCTGAAGCGAGACGCGCCATGACCGTCCAGATCGCCGACACGCCGCTGACCAGCGCCTTCGCCCTGTCCGAGACCGGACGGCTGGTGATGGGGTTGATCGACGGCGGTCTGCACTGGCTGGACTATGCGATCGCCGCCAGCGACCGGACCTACGCCTTCCCCGACGAGAGCACGCTGGTCGCCGCGGTGCAGTCCGGTCTGCACGCCAGCCGGCTGATGCTGGTCGGCGGGGTCGAGCTACCGGTCGCCCCTGTCAAGCTGATGACGATGAACCCGCGCGAGCTGCAGCTCCTGCGCCGCGCCGCGGTGGGCGAGATCGACCCCCATGACCCGCAGGTGCGGGAAATCCTCGCCCGGCATCGTCTCGCCACGATCTCCGATCTGGCCGCGGTCGATGAACTGCTCGAGCACCTCGAAGTCGCCGAGGAACCGCTGTTCCAGACGATGACGCTCGACGAACGGCTGACCCTGCTGGCGCTGCAGAACGACGATCGCATCGCCGATCCGGGCAAGCCCGACCTGCGCCTCGAGGCCGCGCAATTCGCGCTGGATCAGGCGGGCTCGCCGGTCGAATTCGCCGATTACCTGCGCGCCTTTCTGGATCTGATGCGCAATCTCGACGATCCCTTCGAGACGCCCGAGGAGCGCTACGAGCAGGCCGAGCGCGCGGTCTATACGCTGGGCCCGCTGATGTTCGCGACGCTCGACTGCCCCGATGCCCCGGGGCTGGTGGGGCCGATCGAGGTCGAGGTGGCGATCGGCGAATGGATGCTTGCAGGGCGGCAGCTGGGCTTTCTGCGGGTCTCGCAAGGGATCCAGCAGATCATCGGCGAAGGAGGCTACACGCATCAAGGCGGGCTCGCGGCGGAACTCGCGGTGCGCAGCTATCTCGACCGCGCGAACCGGGTGATCCAGTTCTACGGAATCGGTCCCGCCTATATGCAGCAGGACGGCGCCACCTGCCTGTTCCCCGTCGGCCCGCATGAAGAGGCGGTGGTGCGGCTCGACCCCACCGGAGCGATCACGCTGGCGCGGTTCGACGGCGGCGCGGGGGGATTTGTGGATGGCCAACAACCGGGCCATCTGGGCGAGCCCCTGCCGGGACACCGCCCGCCAACCCGGACCCGCGCGCCGGCGCGCCGCAAACCCGTCCGCAAGACCACACGAGGGGCCAGAAAATGACCGCGAAACGCAGCGCGAAAGGCAGCGAGCAATCCGGGCGCGAAACGCGGCATTCGAAGGTCCTCGAACAGGCGATGGAAGCGGCCAGCGCGGCGATGAGGGACGCAGGCCAGGCCTATGCGGCGGCCGGGCTGGATCGCAGCGCCCGTCACGCTCTTGCCGAAGGCGCCATGCAGGAGGCGGGAAAGCACGCCGAAGAGGCGGTGAAAGCCGCGATGGCACAGGTCGAGAAGGCGATGGACCAGATGCCGCATCGCGGGCGCAGCGAGCGATGACCTTGTCCATCCTCATGCCTGCTCGCGGCAGGAGCTAGGCCATGGCGCTGCCCCCCACACCTGCCAAGCAAGCCCTCGCTCGGGTCGCGCAGATCGCCGGCGCGCAGGCCAATCTGCCGATCGAACTGGCCGCGCAGAAGGATCGCGCCTTCCTCTGGGGTGCGGCGGCGGTCCACCCGATGCAGGCGCTCGAGACCTCGTTTCGGCGGGTCGTGCGCGCGGCTGAGGAGCACGGCGGCGATCCTGCGCGGCAGCGCGAGCGCGAATCGGCGGCGATGGGGGAGTATTTCTTCTTCGAGGCCGGCAGCGTCCGGCTGCTCGGGGTGGGCCGCGACGAGGGCTTCGACGGCATGCCCTTCCCGCTTCCCGATGACGCGATGCGCCATGCGCGGCGCGAATGGTACGCCGCGCGCGAAGCGCTGGCGGCGGGAGGCGGCGCGGCGGCCCGGATCGACGCGACACGCCGAGCGCTGCAGCGCGTGGCCGAGCCCTTCCTGCCACCCGAGAACCCGACCGGGGTGGTGGTGCCCGCTGTCGCGCAGGCGAGACTGCTGATCGCCGCGCCCGGAGCCGCTGCCGCGGTGCTCGCCAATCTCAAGAACGCCATCAAGCTACTCGGCGAAGCGGTCGAGGGCAATGCCAGCGTCCAGAGCTTCTATGTGATCGAACCCTTCTATCTCCAGCGCCTGCTGGTGAGCTACCGCGTGCGCTCGCGGCACCAGCTGACCGACGATCAGGTCGCCAATGCCAGCGGCGCGCTCACCGCCACGCTCAACCGCCAGCAATGGCTGACCGACTGGCTGGCGCATGCGATGATCGATCTCGAGCGCGTGGTGATGAACCCCGACGTGCAGCCGCATGTCCGCTTCTTCCTCAAGGGCGGGCGCGCGCTGGCCTATCTGTTCGGTCGGCCGCAGGACGGCGCCAACGACTGGGACAGCCAGGTGCTGATCGATCCCGACCTGCCCGCCGACGAATGGTATGCGGTCTATCGCAAGGTCTCGAACCGGCTGCTGGTCGCGCTGATGCGCAAGAAGGCGGAGTTCTACTCGCTGCTCAACGTCAATGCCGCGGCGCTGATCGCTCTTCCCTTGCCGGTCGGCGTGCCGGTCGACCCGTTCGACGACGCCGCACCCGATCCCGGCACCCTGCCCGAGACACCCGCGGAGGATAGCGCGCTCGAGGACGAGGAAATGCCCTACAGCCGCAGCTGCAAGGCCGAGCTGATCGATGTCGGGATGCCGCGGCGCGACACGATCGAATGCCGCGAGCAGTGGACCCAGCTCGCCCACGACATCATCCGCCCGACCGAGGGAATGCCGATCCCGGGCTTCGCCTATTATATCGACGAATATCTCACCATGGTGCGCGAATTCTTCGCCGGCGAACCGCGCGCGCAGGCCAAGGCGCACAAGCGCATCGAACGGCTCGCCGAATTGTTCGCGCGCGATGGCGCCGCGATCGCGATCCTCGATGCCTATCAGCGCATCCCCAACGGCATTCTGGAGATCGCCGCGCAGCCGGTGGCGGCCTTTGCCGCGGGCCAGCTCCCGCCCGCGCGGCAGCCGCTGCACTATGCGCTGATCGAATTGCTCGACCAGTTCGCCACCGCCTACGAGATGGATCTCGAGCCGCTGCTCGCCGCCCAATTCGCCGAGTTCTTCGTCGAATGGATGCCGCAGGCCGAAGCGCTCGCCGGCCAGGACGCGCGCGCGCGGTTCAGGCTGTCGGTCGATGCCGGACCGATGGCGGATGCGATCGGCTTCGGCCAATGGCTCTCGGGGCGGCTGCAGGCGCATGTCGCTGGCCGCGCGGCGCTGATCGCGGCCCAGCGCGAGGCGATCGACGCGCTGATCCGCACGCTCTACGCCGCCTCGATCTTCGACCAGCACAGCGAGCTCGAACTGCAGATGGCGATCGGCGGCAGCCTCGCGGCGGCGCTGCATGCTGAATATGAGCACGCCCGCGGCGCCGCTCTCGAGCCGGTCGGAAAGATCACCGTAGGGCTCTATTACACCGACCGCGCGACCGACCCGGCCACGGCGATCGAGCTGGTCAAGCCGCTGCTCGCTCCCTTCGTCGATCCGCAGCCCGGCGCGCTGTTCCAGATGGACGACAGCCATCCGGGCCGGCTGCTGCTGTTCGCCGCCAATGTCGAAATCATCGAACCCTTCGGGCCCTACCAGCCGCTGGTGATCGAGATCGTGGCCAAGCGGGTGCGGGTGCGGCCGCTGATCAGCTTCATCTGGGGGTTTCCCGTGCTCAGCCTGCGCGATCTGATCATCGAGTATCAGACCCGCGCCGCGCATGTGGTCGAGTTCGCGATGCGCGGCGTGCTGCGCCGGACCGCGCGTTCGCTCACCGACATGCTGATGAAAGTGCGGCAATAGATCCGTGGCCGCGCCCCCTGAGCTTGCAGCCGCGCGATAAGCCGCTAACCCACGTCCCTGCACTATCGGCGAACGGGGATTGCAGTGAGCGACGAGTGGGTCATCGGCATTATCGGCGGTTCGGGTCTCTACGCCATCGAGGCGCTGGAGGACGAGCAGTGGATCGCCGTCCAGTC
>JAHJWA010000333.1 GCA_018828205.1 Alphaproteobacteria bacterium | reverse complement strand
CGCGCGGCTGCGGTCGCGGCTGGGCACGGGCGGGGGTGGGTGCGGGTGCCGGGTGCGGCCGCGCAACGGGCCGGGAAGCCGGCGCGGGAGCGGGTGTCTGGGCGCGCTCGACCGGACGAGCGACCGGCTCCGCCGGAGTCGGCAGCGGGTCGGCCTCGGCAGGGGGAGCGGGCGTGTCGGACAGCGTCGGCGCCTCGGCGGCGCGGCTCTCCGACACCGGATCGGGCGCGGTCGCTTCCATGCCGACATCGGTCGCCAGATTGACCGTCATCCGCTCGGCGGGGCGCGCGACGGGCGGGTGATCGGGTTGCACCAGCAGCACGACCACCAACAACACATGCAGAGCGAAGGCCACCAACAGGCCGATCCGCTCCTCGCGCCGAAATGTGCTCGCTTGCATCGTCACCCGGCTATGGCTCCACCGATGAACTCTGGGTGACCAGCGAGATGCGGTTGAGCCCGGCGCGGTTGAGTTCGCCCATCACCGCCATCACGCGACCGTAGTCGAGCCCGCGATCGGCGCGCAGTGTGATGTCGGGTCCGTCGTCGCTGCGGGGGATGCCTTCCAGCGCCTGCGCGAAGCCGCCGATTTCCACCGGCGTGTCGTCGATGAAGACATTCCCGGTCTCGTCGATGCTGATGGTGACCGCCTGGGATTCGCTATCGATCGCGGTGGCGCGGCTCTCGGGCAGGTCGACCGGCACGCCCGCGGTGAGCATGGGCGCCGTCACCATGAAGATGATCAGCAGCACCAGCATCACGTCGACGAAGGGCGTGACGTTGATTTCCGCCATCGGGGTGCGGCGCGAGCCGCGCCCGCGCGTGCCTCGTCCGGAGCCCAGCGACATCGCCATGCTAGCGGCTTTCCAGCTGGCGGCTGAAGCTGGCGTGCAGCCGATCGGCGAAACGCTGCAGCCTGGTCTCGTAGCGGTTCACCGCATGGCTGTAGCGGTTGTAGGCGATCACCGCGGGGATAGCGGCGAACAGGCCGATCGCGGTGGCGAACAGCGCCTCCGAAATGCCCGGCGCGACCACCGCCAGCGAGGACGAGCCCTCCGCGCCGATCTGGAAGAAGCTGTTCATGATCCCCCACACGGTGCCGAACAGACCCACGAAAGGCGCGACCGAGCCGACGGTGGCGAGGAAGTTGAGCCGCTCGGCGAGCAGGTCGGCCTCGCCCGCGACCTGACTGTCCATCGCGCCCGCCAGCCGCTGGCGCAGCCCGTCGCGATCCTTGACCCCGTCCTTGGTCGAACGACGCCATTCGCTCACTCCGGCGTTTGCGACGCGCGCGGGCGGCAGGTCCTTGCGGCCGCGCTCGGACATGAAGCGGTCGAAGCTGTCGGCCTGCCAGAACTCCTCGTCATAGACGCGGGTCTGGCGGTTCAGCTTGCCCATCCGCATCGCGAAGGAAACGATGATCATCCAGGTCCAGACGCTGGCGAGCAGCAGCCCCGCCATCACCGCCTTGACGACGATATCGGCCTGGAGGAACAGTTCGAGCGGATCGAGCCCGGTCGGCGCGGCGGCAAGAATGGATAGCGAGCTCATGCGGTGTCCTGTGGTTCCATGAAACGGGTAAAGGCCTCGCGCCAGGCGGCGGGCTGGCGGGTCGGGCGGCCGTCGGGGGCGACGAAGCCGACGCGCAGTTCGGCCTCGGCGAGCAATTCGTCACCGCGAAACGCGCGCTGTTGCATCCGGCAGCTCGCGGCGCGCATCTGGGTGCAGCGGGTTTCGATGAGCACGTCGTCGTCGAGCTTGGCGGGGCGCAGATACTTGAGCGCGACCTCGGAAACCGCATATGCGCCCTCGCCCGCCTCGATCGCGGCGCGCTGGTCGATCTCGAGCCGGCGCAGCAGGTCCGAGCGCGCGCGTTCGAACCAACGCAGGTAATTGGCGTGATAGGTGATCCCCGACAGATCGGTGTCCTCGTAATAGACGCGCACGGCATAGAGATGCCGGTCGCCATCGAGCGTGCCGTCTGGGAGGTTCGGTCGGTTCATAGTCCCGCGCGCTCTAGCGCAGGCGGGATTCGCCTAGCAATCGCAAACGACGAAGCGGGCAGCGCAGACGACGAAAGCCGCTGTCGGGCGATCAGCGCGCGATCATCGGGCCCAGCGGCCGGCCGCCGAAGATATGGACGTGCAGATGCGCGACTTCCTGCCCGCCATGCGCGCCGACATTGGCCATCAACCGATAGCCCGGCTCGACCAGCCCCTTGTCGCGCGCCACCTTGCCCACCGCCCGGACGAAACCGGCGATTTCCTCGGCTTCGGCGCGCTGCGAAAAATCGTCCCAGCTGACGTATTTTCCCTTGGGGATCACCAGCGTGTGGATCTCGGCCTGCGGGTTGATATCCTCGAAGGCATAGGCCCATTCGTCCTCATAGACCTTGGTCGAGGGGATATCGCCGGCGAGAATCTTCGCGAAGATGTTGGTTTCGTCATAGCTTTGCGTGGCGTCGATCGGCATCACTCGCTCCTGCTTGCTTTTTCGTCCAGTCCCGACAGGCCCTCGCGGCGGTCGAGTTCGGCCATGACCTGATCCAGCGCGATATCCTTCTCGCCCAGCAGGACCAGCAGGTGGAACAGCAGGTCCGCCGCCTCGCCGACCAGTTCTTCGCGATTCCCCGAGAGCGCGGCGACCACGGCCTCGACCGCCTCCTCGCCCAGCTTGCGTGCGATCACGGGCAGGCCGCGCGCCTGCAATTGGGCGACATAGCTGGAGGAAGGATCGGCGCCGCGGCGCTGCGCGATGGTGGTTTCGAGGCGGGTCAGCGTGTCCATGGCGCGGGTCATGGAAGGCTGCGCGTCCCGGGTCAATGCGGCGGTTCAATCCTGCGCGCGGTAGCCCAGCGTGAGTATCTTACCCAGCGCGATTCCGCCCAGCGAGATGCCCACCAGCAGCAGGGTGCTGGGCTCGCTCAACGCTGCAGCCGTCTCCTGCACCCCCGGAAGGGTCGAAAACTGGGATACGATTGCAATGGCTTGGCTCGACATGGCGCAGCCATAGGCGCGTGGCGCAGCGAAGGGACATCAATTTTCCCGACCGTCCCGCTTTGATACCCTCTTGTGGCTATTCAGCCGCTTGCGATCATCCCCGCGCCGGCAATCCGGCGGCGCGCAGCGCGTCATGCGCCTCGGCGATCGTATGCTCGCCGAAATGGAAGATCGAGGCCGCCAGCACCGCGCTGGCATGGCCCTCGCGCACGCCCTCGACCAGATGGTCGAGCGTGCCGACCCCGCCGCTGGCGATCACCGGGACGCGGACCGCATCGGCGATGGTGCGGGTGAGTTCGAGGTCGTAGCCGCGCTTGGTGCCATCGCCGTCCATCGAGGTAACCAGCAATTCGCCCGCCCCCAGCTCCGCCAGCCGGACGGCGTGCTCGAGCGCATCGATCCCGGTGGCTTTGCGCCCGCCATGGGTGAAAATCTCCCAGCGGCCCGGTTCGGTCCGCCGTGCATCGACCGAGCCGACCACGCACTGGCTGCCGAAGCGCGCCGCGATCTCGCCCACCAGTTCGGGCCGTGCCACCGCGGCGGAATTGACCGCGACCTTGTCCGCCCCCGCCAGCAGCAGCGCGCGCGCATCCTCGACGCTGCGCACCCCGCCGCCCACGGTGAGCGGCATGAAGCACACCGCCGCTGTCCGGCTGACGATATCGATCAAGGTCCCGCGCCCTTCGTGGGTGGCCGAGATGTCGAGAAAGCACAGCTCGTCCGCGCCCGCGGCATCATAGGCCTGCGCCTGCTCGACCGGGTCGCCGGCATCGCGCAGATCGACGAAATTGACACCCTTGACCACGCGGCCATCGGCGACGTCGAGACAGGGAATGACGCGGATGCGGACGGTCATGCGAGGCGCCTCACGCTCGCTCTGCCATCTGGATCGCCGCCGCCAGATCGAGCCGCCCTTCATAAAGCGCCCGCCCGGTGATCACGCCTTCGATCCCATCGCCAGCGTGCAGCGCGAGCATGCGAATATCGTCCAGCCCCTTGACCCCGCCGCTGGCGATCACCGGAATCGCGACGCTGCGCGCCAGTTCGACGGTTGCGTCGATGTTGCAGCCCTTGAGCATCCCGTCGCGGCCGATATCGGTGAAGAGGAGGCTGGCGACGCCGGCATCCTCGAACCGCCGCGCGAGATCGCGCACCGGAACGTCGGAGACTTCTGCCCAGCCCTCGGTCGCAACCATACCGTCCCTGGCATCGACCGCGACGACGATACCGTTCTCCCATTCCTTGGCCATCGTCTTGACGAAATCGGGGTCCTTGAGCGCCGCCGAGCCCATGACCACCCGCGCAACGCCGAGGTTGAACCAGCCCTCGACCGCCTTGGCGTCGCGGATCCCGCCGCCAAGCTGCACATGGCCCGGAAAGGCGTCGACGATGGCCTCGACCGCCTCGCGGTTCTCCGCGCGGCCCGCGAAGCTGCCGTCGAGATCGACCACATGGAGATATTCCGCCCCCGCCTCGGCGAAGAGCAGCGCCTGCGCTGCGGGGTCGTCGCCATAGACGGTGGCGCGGGCCATATCGCCCTCGGCCAGCCGCACGACTTCGCCGCCCTTGAGATCGATTGCGGGAAAGACGATCACTTTACGGTCTCCATTCGAGAAAGCGCTCGAGCAGCGCGAGGCCATAACCCTGGCTCTTTTCAGGGTGGAACTGGACCCCGAGGACGGTGTCGCGCCCGACTGCGGCAGTGAGCCCGCCGCCATGATCGGACATCGCCACGACATCGGCACCGCTGTCGGCGTGGAAATGAAACGAGTGGAGAAAATAGGCCTCGCCCGGTTCGACCAGATCGTGGTTGCGCGCATGGGGTGTCATGGCGACATCGTTCCAGCCCATATGCGGGACCTTGATGGTCGCGTCGCTCGCCTCGATCGGGCGGACTTCGCCCGAAATCCAGTCCAGCCCCTCGGTCATGCCGTGTTCGAACCCGCGACTGGCGAGCAATTGCATGCCGACGCAGATTCCCAGAAACGGCGCCCCGCCCACCATCACCCGCTCGGTCATCGCCTCGACCGCACCGTCGATGGCGCGCAAGCCCTCGGCGCAGGATTTGAACGAGCCAACCCCGGGCAGCACGATGCGGTCGGCAGTACGCAGCGCATCGGGATCGGCGGTCACCCGGACCTCGGCTCCGACGGATTTGAGTGCGTTTTCAACCGAATGCAGATTGCCCGCGCCGTAATCGACCAGCGCAACGATCTCAGCCACCCAGCTGCCCCTTGGTGCTCGGGACCGCGCCGCGCTTGCGCGGATCGATCTCGACCGCCTGGCGCATCGCGCGCGCGAACCCCTTGTACAGCGCCTCGCAGATATGGTGGTTGTTCTGGCCGTAGAGCAGCTCGCAATGCAGCGTGATCCCCGCGGCTTGCGCCACCGAATGGAACCAGTGCTCGATCAGCTCGGTGTCCCATTCGCCCAGCTTTTCCTGCGTGAAACCGGCCTTCCACACCAGATACGGCCGCCCCGAAATATCCAGCGCGACCCGCGCCAGCGTCTCGTCCATCGGCGAATAGGCCGAGCCGTAGCGCGCAATCCCGCCCTTGTCGCCGAGCGCCTGCGCCAGCGCCTGCCCCAGCGCGATCGCGCTGTCCTCGGTGGTGTGGTGCTGGTCGATATGGAGATCGCCTTCGACCTTCATCGTCACGTCGATAAGCGAATGACGCGAGAACTGTTCGACCATGTGGTCGAGGAAGCCGATTCCGGTCTCCACCGCATAGCTCCCCGTGCCGTCGAGATCGACCGACACATGGATGGCGGTTTCGGTGGTGTTGCGTTCGATAGTGCCTGTGCGCATGGCCGCGAGCGCTAGAACCCTTGGCAGCGCCGCGCAAGGCGGGAGGGCAGTCTCGCGGCACCGCCAAAGAGCGAAACAGTGGCGCAAGGCGCTTGACCCGCGGGCGGTGCCGCTCCACCTAGCAGCGCATGAGCGACGATACACCCGACAGCCTGATCCCCTACGACGCCATCGTCCAGGAAGCCCTGCGCGCGGTGGTCGGTCGCGTGCTCGGCGAGATCGTCAACTCGGGCAGCGAACTGCCCGGTGCGCATCATTTCTACATCACCTTCAAAACCCACGCGCCGGGCGTGTCGGTCCCCAATTCGCTGCGCGAGCGGTTTCCCGACGAGATGACCATCGTGCTGCAGAACAAGTTCTGGGACCTGCGGGTCGAGGAAGAGCTGTTCAGCGTCGGCCTGTCGTTCAACCAGATCCCTGCCGAGCTGGTGATTCCCTATGCCGCGATCACGCAATTCGTCGATCCCGCAGTGGATTTCGGGCTGCAGTTCCAGGCCACCGTTGCCGACATGGCGCCCACCCCCACCGACGATCCCGGCAATGACGAAGTGGAACGCGACGCCGACGGGACCGTTAGGGAAAGCGACGACGGTTCGAATGTCGTCACGGTCGATTTCGGCCGGAAGAAATAATCGCGCAGCATGAGCCTGCGCCGCAACGGGGCAGACACTCATGGCAAAGCCGACTCATCTCACCGATACCGCCAGCGACCGGCTGGCCGACGCCGCCGATGCCGTTTCGGGCGAGCGCGATACGGTTCCGGGTCCCAGCACCAATCCCGCGACCAATCTCATCATCAACGACATCCTGCTGCGCAGCGTAGGCCGGCTGTCGCGACTGACAGTCGAAAAGGCGGTGCTGGGCCGCAAATACGGCAGCCAGTTTGCCAAGGATGCGGTCGAAAACCGGTCGCTGCTGCACACCATGGCTGCCTATGGCGTGACCAAGGTCGCCACCCGCTCCATTCCCGGCGCCGCGATCGTGGGCACCGGCCTTGCGCTCAAGGTGCTGTTCGACCGCAGCCAGTCGCGCAGAAAATCGCGCCGCACCGGCGAAAGAGCGCTGCGCAAACAGGCCGAGCCAGACTGAGCCGGGTTGGCTGAGGCATCACGGGGCTTGATTTGCCCCGTCGCCATGGGCCAACAGCCCCCATGGCCCAATCCCCCCCTTCGAGCGACGCGCAATCCGATGTCGATACCGGTATCGACGGCGAATCCGATGCACTGCACCGCCGCGGACTGATGTATAT
>JAHJWA010000332.1 GCA_018828205.1 Alphaproteobacteria bacterium | reverse complement strand
GTCGGTTAGCTTGTAGGCCTTACCTCTCACATCTGCAGCGCGCACTGCCTTGTCCGTGAGCATCCGATACCCCCCATCCGAAAACACATTACCCCCAATCTACCCCAACATGCATTCGGCTAAGGGTGGACGGAGTCGGACGGGATAGAAGTCAGAAACCCCCGAGATGTAAAGCATTTTAGCACATTTCGGTCGGGATCGGATCGGCCTGGAAAGGTTAGTGGCGGAGCGGGTGGGATTCGAACCCACGATAGGCTTTTGACCTATACACACTTTCCAGGCGTGCGCCTTCGACCACTCGGCCACCGCTCCGCATACCCGGCTTGGGAAGGCGCGCCTCTAGCCCGCTTGCGGGGCTTGCGCAAGGCGTGGCGCGGCGGGGTTGGCGGGGGCGCTGGATCGCCCTCCCCGGCGCGCCCCTTCGCGATTGTGCGCGCCCGCGTTCCGTGCCAGCTTCGCGCCATGATCCGCACCATCGCATCCGCGCTCGCCGCCCTCGCGCTCGCCTTTCCGCTCGCCGCGCAGGAGGTCCCGGCCGCGCTCGCCCCGGGCGAGATCGTCGCGGAGGCCGCGCCGCAGGACTGGATCCGCATCGCGCCCGAGGATCTGCTGGTGATGACGCTGGCGCCCGCCGCCGACGGCACCGCGCGCGAGGTGGTGATCCAGCTGATGCCGCCGCCCTTCTCGCAGGGCTGGGTCGAGAACATCCGCACGCTGGCGCGCGCGGGCTGGTACGACGGGATCAGCGTCAACCGGGTGCAGGACAATTACGTCGCCCAGTGGGGCGATCCCAATCACGACAACCCCGAGGCCGAGGGTGAAGCGAAGGCGCTGCCCGAGGGGCTGCGGGTTATGAACCAAGACGAGTATGTCTTACCGACCAACGGCCCCAGGATCGGCGCGGCCCTGGCCCATCTGTTTCGTCAGGACACGAAGGAAGACGGTTCGATCGAATTTCCGAGCGACAGTTACGCGCAGCTGACCCTTCATGTTGATGGCTGGCCGTCCGCGGTGGAAAGTCCTTCGAGCCTCTGGCCCGTCCATTGCTACGGCATGGTGGGCGTCGGTCGCGGGATGTCGCCCGACACCGGTTCGGGCGCCGAGCTCTACACCGTGATCGGTCATGCGCCGCGCCATCTCGACCGCAACATCGCGCTGGTCGGGCGGGTCATCGAAGGGATCGAGCACCTCTCCAGCCTGCCGCGCGGCAAGGGCGCGCTGGGCTTCTACGAGGATCCGGCCAAGCGCGTCCCGATCCGCTCGATCCGTGTCGCGAGCGATCTTCCCGTGGCCGAGCAACCGCGCTTCGAATATCTCTCGACCGAAAGCGCGAGCTTCGCGCGCTACGCCGAGGCGCGCGCCAATCGGCGCGATCCCTTCTTCATCGTGCCCGCGGGCGGCGCGGATATCTGCAACATTCCGGTTCCGGTGCGGCGCACAGCGACGAAGTGACGCTACTCCTTTCCGGAGATTGGGAGACTGGGTGGGGGTGGGGGTGCGAGGGCGTTTACCGGAGACGCCGAACCCCACCCCTGGCCCTTCCCCACCGGGAGGGGAGATTGTGCGAGTGGCAAGCTCAGACGCGTTCCGCCTGCGCCACGGCGTCGCTGGCGCGCAGCGCGCTGACGATGCGGTTCAGGTGGCTCAGGTCCTGGACCTCGAGATCGATATCATAGCTGGCGAAGGGCGGGTCGTTCTGGACCTGATCGAGCGAGCGGACATTGGCGTGGTTCTGCGCGAAGATTCCCGCCGCCTCGGCCAGCGTCCCCGGCTTGTCGTAAAGCGTCACCCGCAGCCGCCCCACCGCACCCGCGGCGCGCTTGCCCCAGGACAGGTCGAGCCAGTCGGAATCGATCCCGCTGGCCAGCTCGTGGCATTCGATGGTGTGGACCTCGACCTTCTCGCCGGTACGGCGGGTGCCCACGATCCGGTCGCCGGGGATCGGATGGCAGCATTCCGCGAAAGTATAGGCCACGCCGGGCGTCAGCCCACGGATCGAGATGTGGCGCTTGCCCCATTCCGGCGTCTCGGGGAGCTCTTCCGTACAACCCGGGACGAGCGCCTCCATGACGTCGCGATCCTCGATCTCGGCGGCGCCGATCGCGTAATAGAGATCGTCGTCCTCTTCCATATCGAGCCGCTCGAGCGCCTTTTTGATCGCCTTCTTGCCGATCCGCGCGGGCACCCGGCCGGCGATCTCGTCGAACAGCTTCTGGCCGATCCCGGCTACCTCGGCGCGTTCCTTCAGGCGCACCGCACGGCGGATGGCGGCGCGCGCCTTGCCGGTGACGACATAGCCCAGCCAGGACAATTGCGGTTCGGCGCTGCTGCCCTTGATGATCTCGACCACATCGCCATTCGCCAAAGGGGTGCGCAGCGGCATGTGCCGCCCGTTGATCTTGGCTCCCACCGCCTGCGCACCCAGATCGGTGTGGACCGCGAAGGCGAAATCGACCGGGGTCGCGCCCTTGGGCAGCTGGAACAGTCCGCCCTTGGGGGTGAAGGCGAAGATGCGATCCTGGTAGATCGCCATCCTGGTGTGCTCGAGCAGTTCCTCGGCATCGTGGCTGGCATCGACGATCTCGATCAGGTCGCGCAGCCAGCCCACTTGCCCGTCGGGGCGATTGCCCTGCTTGTAGGCCCAGTGCGCGGCGAAGCCGAATTCGTTGAGGCGGTGCATCTCGCGGGTGCGGATCTGGACCTCCACCCGCATCGAATTTTCATACATCAACGAAGTGTGCAGCGAACGGTAGCCATTGGTCTTGGGGGTAGAGATATAGTCCTTGAACTTGCCCGGTAGGAATTGCCAGGTGCGGTGCAGCACCCCCAGCGCGCGATAGCAGTCGTTCTCGTCGTCGGTGAGGACGCGGAAGGCCATGATATCGGTCACCTGTTCGAAGCTGACATGGCGCTCGGCCATCTTGCGCCAGATCGAATAGGGATGCTTCTCGCGCCCGCTGACCTCTACCTGCAACCCGGCCTCGGCCAGCGCCTGCTTCATTGCCAGCGCGATCGCATCGACCTGCCCGCCGTCCTGCTCGCGCAATTGCGACAGCCGCTTGGTGATCGTGTGATAGGCTTCCGGCTCGAGCTGTTCGAAGGCGAGCAGCTGCATCTCGCGCATGTATTCGTACATCCCGACCCGCTCGGCGAGCGGGGCGTAGATATCCATCGTCTCGCGCGCGATCCGCTGGCGCTTCTCGGGCTTCTTGATGAAATGCAGCGTGCGCATATTGTGCAGCCGGTCGCCCAGCTTCACCAACAGCACGCGGATATCCTCGCTCATCGCCAGCAAGAACTTGCGCAAATTCTCCGCCGCGCGCTCGTTCTCGGGCATCTGCTCGATCTTCGACAACTTGGTCACCCCGTCGACCAGCCGCGCGACCTCGGGGCCGAAATTGGCCTCGATATCCTCGATCGTGGCGAGCGTGTCCTCGACCGTGTCGTGGAGCAGCGCGGTGGCGATGGTTTCCTGGTCGAGCTTGAGATCGGTCATCAACCCGGCGACCTCGACCGGGTGGCTGAAATAGGGATCGCCCGAGGCGCGGATCTGGGTTCCGTGCTTCTGCACGGTGTAGACATAGGCGCGGTTGAGCATCGCCTCGTCGGCGTCGGGATCGTATTCCTTGACCCGTTCGACTAATTCATATTGGCGCAGCATAGCCCGTCAACCTGTGGGCGAACGGGGCGTTTTGCAATCAAATACGCCCGTCAGGTCCAAACCGCCTCGGGCGGCAGGCTCATCAGGATGGCGTCGATATTGCCCCCGGTCTTGAGCCCGAACAGCGTGCCCCGGTCGTAGACCAGATTGAACTCGGCGTAGCGCCCGCGCCATTCGAGCTGGGTCAGCTTGTCGGCCGGCGTGAACTCGCTCTCCATCCGCCGCCGGACCAGCTTGGGGAAGATGTCGAGAAAGGCCTCGCCGACGTCGCGCGTGAAGCCGAAATTGCGTTCGAAAGCCGCCTCGTCGGGGCATTCGAGATGGTCGTAGAAGATTCCACCCACCCCGCGATGGACCCCGCGGTGCGGGATGTAGAAATAGTCGTCCGCCCATTTCGAGAAACGCTCGTAATAGGTCGGATTGTGCGCGGCGCAGGCGGCGCGGAAGCGGGCGTGGAAATCCTCGGTGTCCTGCGCATAGGGGATCGGCGGGTTGAGATCCGCCCCGCCCCCGAACCACGACTTGCCGGTAACCAGGAACCGCGTGTTCATATGCACCGCGGGCACATGCGGGTTGGCCATATGCGCGACCAGGCTGATCCCGGTGGCGCAGAAGCCGGGGTCCTCGGCGGTCGCGCCGTTGATCGTCGCGGCGAATTCGGGGGCGAAATTGCCGCGCACGGTCGAGACATTGACCCCGACCTTTTCGAAGACCTCGCCCTTCATCAACCCACGCGTGCCGCCGCCTGGATCGTCATTGCCCTCTTCCTCGCGCTCCCACGAGGCGTAGTCGAATTCGGCGTCCGAGCCCGCCTCGCGCTCGATCGCTTCGAATTCGGCGCAGATCGCATCGCGCAATTGCTCGAACCATCCACGGGCCCGCTCGGACTGGTCGGTGTGATCGGTCATGCGCAAAGCCTTGCCATCGACCCGGGGCTGCGGCAATAGCCTGGCATGGTTCCCCTTTCGTTCGCCGGCCAGGAATGGCTCCTGACCAAGGGCCGCGCGCTCTACTGGCCGCGCGAGCGCGCCTTGCTGGTCGCCGATCTGCACCTCGAAAAGGGCAGCTTTTTCGCGCGCCACGGCCAGATGGTTCCTCCCTACGACAGCCGCGAGACGCTCGAGCGCGTGGCGCTGGCGATTCGCGAGACGGGCGCGCGCCGGGTGATCACGCTGGGGGACAATTTCCACGATTCGGACGGCTCGACCCGGCTCGAGCCCCATGCCTGCGGCATGCTCGATGCGCTCACCAGCGCGGTCGACTGGGTCTGGATCACCGGCAATCACGATCCCGATATGGAAGCGCGCTGCGGGGGAACGCTGACCGAGGAGCTCGAGATCGGCGGCGTGGTACTGCGCCACCGCGCGATGCCCGGCGAGACTCGCCCCGAACTCTCGGGCCATTACCACCCACGGCTGCAATTGACCGTCCGCCGCCGTCAGATCCGCCGTCCCTGCGCGGTGGTGAGCAGCAGCGAAGCCCCCGACGGAACCGCATCGGGGCGGATGATCCTGCCCGCTTTCGGCGCCTACACCGGGGGCATGAACGCCGCCGATCCCGCGATCCTCGAAGCGCTGCAGCCGGCCGAGCGGATCGACGCCATGGTTCATACCAGCGACCGGCTGGCGACCTTTCCGCTCTGGCGCAGGGCTGCCTAGCCGCAACATAGGCTGACGAATCTGAAGCCGGCGCGAGGAATCCCCTTCCCTCGCGCGGGAACAATGCTTATTTGCGCGGCTTGATCATTTTCACCATCAAGGAGACAGCCCCATAGCCCGTCCACCACGTCGTTCCATGCAGCCGCCGATCAAGAGCGGCCCGCGATACGACACGTTCATTCAAGTTCCCAAGGTCCGCGTGATCGATCACGAAGGCGAGAACCTTGGCGTGATGTACACCCGCGAAGCGATGGAGCAGGCCAACGAAATCGGCCTCAACCTCGTCGAAGTGAGTCCCAATGCGGACCCGCCGGTGTGCAAGTTCCTCGATGTCGGCAAGCATCGCTACGAGGCGCAGAAGAAGGCGAACCTCGCGCGCAAGACGCAGAAGACCCAGGACATCAAGGAAGTGAAGATGCGACCAAACATCGACACCCATGATTACGAGGTGAAGATGCGCAACGTCACCAAGTTCATCGAGAACGGCGACAAGGTGAAGATCACCCTGCGCTTCCGCGGCCGCGAAATGGCGCATCAGCAGTTGGGCATGGATCTGCTCAACCGGGTGCGCGACGATGTCGAGGAAATCGGCAAGGTCGAAGCCTTCCCGCGCCTCGAAGGCCGCCAGATGCTGATGGTGCTCTCACCGCGCTGACCCTTCCGGCCGGACGCGTCATGCTCCGGCCGCTTCGGACCGATAGTCTGCGATCTTCGACCAACCCCGCGGTTTCATCGGCGGGCAACATTGCGCTGCCTAAAAGCCAGACGTAGCCTTGTGAGCAAGGGCGCGGGGAGCGCCGTGACTCGCAAGATCGCGGTCCGGGGGGCAATGCGCGGTCCATGAATCCAGTGAAAGGGTGCACGATGCGTATCATGATCAAGGCCGCGGGCCTCGCGGCGATGTTGGCTGCTGGTGTCCCGACACTTGCCTATGCGCAGGACGCATCCCCCGTTCGGGCTGCACCCGTCGATCAGCGGTTCGACCAGTTCGTCCCGCGCGAGACGGCCAGCACGACCAGGCTCGACTACGGCTTTTGGGACGAGGCGCTGTCCTTCTTTGTCCTGCGCATGGGACGCTCGACGCGCCAAGGTGCCAGCCGGCCCGATCCCACGATCGGTACCCGGCGGGTCTACGGTCATGATTCGCGCTACCGGCTGGAAGGCAACCGGGTCCTGTTCGATCTCGTCGATGACGAGGCCTTCACCCCGCTGACCGAATACCGCGCCGACCTCGAGCGGATCGCGACCGAGATCGACATCGCGCAACTGCCCCGCAACGAGCAGCTCGCCTTCTGGCTCAACCTCCACAATGTCGCCATGGTCGAACAGATCGCCGCCAATTACCCGGTAGCCTCGCCCGGGAAGATCCTGCTCGGTGACGCCAAGACCCCGCTCGACACCACCCCCTTCATCACCATCCGCGGCGTGTCCATGAGCCTGCGCGATATCCGCACCAAGATCGTCTATCCCAACTGGTCGGACCCCAGGGTATTCTACGGCTTCTTCCGCGGCGACATCGGCGGTCCGTCGATACGCCGCGAGGCTTTCACCGGACAGAATGTCGCGCAGGAACTCAATGATTCGGCGGATGAATTCGTCAACTCGCTGCGCGGTGTGGAAGCCTATGGCGGATCGCTGCGCGTATCGGCGCTCTACGAAGAGATCGCGCCCTTCTACTTCCCGAACTGGAACCGCGATCTTCATGCACATCTCGCGGTCTATGCCGACGACGAAGTGGCGGAATTGCTTGGCAAATACGACACGATCGAGCTCAATCAGTACAATTCGGACATCGCCGATCTGGCCAAGGGCGAGCGCGAGCCCAGTTATAATTACGTCGAGCCAACCGGCGATTCTGTCGGCATTGCGCTGTCGAGCTCGATCCGTCGCCTGCTCCAGGAACGCGAGCAGAAGATGGAAGAACTCCGCAAGGACGGCCGCAATTTCCAGATCATCCTGCTGCCCACGGGACAGACCCCGTCCGAGGCGGCGAGCAGCGAAGTCGATTAACGCATCGGCGCTGCACAGCTCCCCAGTTGAATTCTACCCCGCAAGGGCATAGTTCCCGCGCCAGATTCGGCGTCGGCGGAGAGGCGTTCCTGCGGAGGTTAGGAACGGGAGCCCCCGGTCGCCTCCTGGCTCCCGCCTCCCTGGGAGCAACTCGACAGGAAGGACTGCCGCAATGAGCGACAGCATCATCGATCCCACGACGCCGCGCAAAGCACCCAAGCCCGAGGTCATCAAAATCCAGGGTCGGCCCTTGAAGCCTTCCACCCTGATGATGGGCCATGGCTATGACCCGGTTCTGTCCGAGGGCAGCCTCAAGCCGCCGATCTTCCTCACCAGCACCTTCGCCTTCGAGAGCGCGGCTGCGGGCAAGCGCCATTTCGAGGGCATCACCGGCAAGCGCCCCGGCGGCGCCGACGGGCTGGTCTATTCGCGCTTCAACGGCCCCAACCAGGAAATCCTCGAGGATCGTCTCGGCATCTGGGACGGCGCGGAGGATGCGCTGAGCTTCTCCAGCGGGATGACCGCAATCACCGTTCTGATGCTCGCCTATGCCAGCCAGAACGACGTCATCGTCCACTCGGGCCCGCTCTACGCCGCGAGCGAGGGCTTCGTGGCCAAGGTGCTGGCCAAGTTCGGCGTGCAATATGTCGACTTCCCCGCGGGCGCGACCCGCGAACAGATCGATGCGGTGCTTGACAAGGCCAAGGCCATGGCCGCCGAAAGCGGCGGCAAGGTCTGCATGGTCTATCTCGAAAGCCCGGGCAATCCGACCAATGCGCTGGTCGATATCGAGGCGGTGCGCGATGCGCGCGACGCTGCGCTGGGCCCCGATTGCCCGATCGCGATCGACAACACCTTCCTCGGCCCGCTGTGGCAGCGGCCGCTCGATCAGGGCGCCGATATCGTGGTCTATTCGCTGACGAAGTATGTCGGCGGCCATTCGGATCTGGTTGCGGGTTCGATCGCCGGTGCGCGCAAGTGGATGGATCCGGTGCGCAGCCTGCGCAACACCATGGGCGGGATCTGTGATCCCAACACCGCATGGATGCTGCTGCGCTCGCTCGAGACGGTCGAACTGCGAATGCAGCGCGCGGGCGAGAACGCCGCTAAGGTCTGCGAGTATCTGGCCAAGCACCCCAAGGTCGAGCGGCTGGGTTATCTCGGCATGATCGACGATGCCCGCCAGCAGGACATCTACGACCGTCACTGCCTGGGCGCGGGCTCGACCTTCTCGGTCTTCATCAAGGGCGGCGAGGCGGAATGCTTCCGCTTCCTCGACAATCTCACCATCGCCAAGCTCGCGGTCAGCCTTGGCGGGACCGAGACTCTCGCCAGCCACCCCGCCTCGATGACGCATCTCTCGGTCGCCGAAGGTCGCCGCGCGGAGCTCGGTATTTCGGACAACCTCGTCCGGATCTCGGTCGGGATCGAGGACGCCGACGACCTGATCGCCGATTTCGAGCAGGCGCTCGATCAGGTTTGAACCGATTTGAACCGAACTGAGCTGATGGCGAGAATCGGCTTCCTCGGCTGCGCCGCGACGCTGCCCGCCTCTAGCGGCGGGTCGGCGGAGCGGC
>JAHJWA010000331.1 GCA_018828205.1 Alphaproteobacteria bacterium | reverse complement strand
TCCACCAGCGACGACACCGCGCATCGCGCGATCCTCGAGGAACTGGACGATGTTGCTGCGGGCAACGGCGTCGCGTCACGCAGCTGACCGGGGCGCGCAACTGATGCCGGCTCTTGCAGGCTCGCGCCATGCCGCGCCTCCTGCGCCGGCATGACCACGCCCGATCCCAAACCGCAGGGCGACAGCGCGCTGGCGCGTTCGGGGCGGCGGCTTGCCTTCGCCGAGCAGGAATTGCGCCTGATTTCCGCATTGGTGCTGCTGATCGGACTCGGCCTGTTCCTCGCCCTGCCCTTCGTTCTGTCGATCGGTTCGGTGGTCTTCCTGCCGCTGACCGCGGCGGTGGTGCTCACCATCATCCTCTCGCCGATGGCCGACAAGCTGGCAACCTGGGGCCTGCCCAATGTGTTCGCCTCGCTCGTCTCGCTGCTGGTCTTTCTCGCAATCGTCATCCTGGCGCTGGCGCTGATCCTCCAGCCGGCCTTCGCGCTGTTCGAGCGGCTGCCGGAAATGGTCGATACGGTCGGCATGCGATTTGCCGAGCTGCGCAACCAGTTCGGCTGGATTGCGAAGATCAACGAGGATCTGGCCGAATTGATGGAACGCGGCAACGCGCCGCAGGTCGTGATCGCCAGCCCCAGCCTGCTTCAAGAGATGGCCTTCGCCACGCCCAGCGTGGTGATCGAGATCGTGCTGATGCTGCTGATGGCCTTCTTCATGGTCGAGGCGCGGGTGCGGCTGCGCCAGCATCTGCTGCTCGGTCGCGCGTCCTTCGGCGCGAGCGTCAAGGCGGCGCGGGTGCTGCGCGAGGTGCAGGACCGGGTCGCGGCCTATATTCTGACGGTCGGCTGGATCAATCTGTGCGTCGGGGTGATCGTCGGCGTCGGCGCCTGGGCGCTGGGTGTCGAGGCGCCAATCATGTGGGGCGGGCTCGCCGCGCTGCTCAATTTCATTCCCTATATCGGGCCGACGATGATGATCGGATTGCTCGCGCTGTTCGGCATCGGCACCACCGAAACCGTGCTGCTGGGGCTGATCCCCGCGGCCGCCTATCTCGGGCTGCACACGATCGAGGCCAATGTGGTGACCCCGTCGATCCTCGGTGCGCGATTCACCATGAACCCGGTGATGATCCTGATCGCGCTGAGCTATTTCTCCTGGATCTGGGGCGTACCCGGCGCGCTGCTATCGGTACCGCTGCTGCTGACGCTGACCGCGCTGTTCGAGCATATCGGGCGGCCCAATCTGGTCGGCTTCGTCTTCGGAGAACCCCTGTTCGCGGAGGATTTGCTCGCGGGCGATCCCGAACACCAGCCCAGCCGGACGGCCGAAGCCGCATAAGCCGCCGCATTCGCGACACCCTCGGTACGGCATGAAAAAGCCCGCCCCGCCGGATCGGCGGAGCGGGCCAGATGCCTTTGTCGGCCTTTGCGTCAGCCGGGGTATTTCCAGCATTCGCCGCGCGCGAGGTTTTCCGAAGCGAAGCTCCAGTTGAGCTTGTTGTCGAGCACGGCATCGAGATATTTGGGGCGCGCGTTCTGGTGGTCCAGATAATAGGCGTGCTCCCACAGATCGATCACCAGCAGCGGGTTGTAGCCCTGGTCGGCGAGCGTATCGCCATCGTGGGTTTCCTCGATCGAGAGCTTGCCATCCTTCTCGGCGAGCCACACCCAGCCGCTGGCGAAATGCCCGGCGCCGCGGTCCGCGAGCTTGCTCTTGAGCTCGGTGATCGAACCGAAAGCTGCGTCGATCATGCTCTTGAGTTCGCCGGACGCCGCCGATTCCTCGCCAGTGAGAGAATGCCAGTAGAAGCCGTGGTTCCAGCTCTGGGCGGCGTTGT
The DNA here is from genome assembly GCA_018828205.1 of Alphaproteobacteria bacterium. Lineage (GTDB taxonomy): Bacteria > Pseudomonadota > Alphaproteobacteria > Sphingomonadales > Sphingomonadaceae > Qipengyuania. The sequence goes on along the minus strand of JAHJWA010000331.1, from coordinate 516 downwards.
TGAACAGACCCTGGTCGCTGCCGCGCGCGATCGCGACAACTTCTTCCAGCGACTTGTCGGCGTGATCGGTGCCTTCGATCGCCTTGTTGGTCTTGTCGATATAGGCCTGGTGATGCTTGCCATGGTGATAGGACAGCGTCTCGGCCGAAATGGCGGGTTCGAGTTCGGTGTCAGGATACGGCAGGTCGATGAGCTTGAAAGCCATGAGTGGTCCCCTCTGGTTCAGAATTCGTACGATAGGTTCAGGCAAAGCAACGCTTGGCGCGGCGATGGGTTGCAAGGCGCTAGAGGAATTTTCGCCGTACTCCCACCGGAGAATGGCGCGCGCAAGACAGACCTTCCCATAAGCGAGCCGAGCGGGCAGAAGCGCGGCCACAGGGACCAGCTTAGGGTTAATGGGATCAGGATGACACGCAAACTCTTCGGCACCGACGGAATTCGCGGCCGGACCAATTCGGACAAGATGACCGCCTCGACCGCGATGCGGATTGGCCAGGCCGCTGGCGCGCATTTCCG
>JAHJWA010000330.1 GCA_018828205.1 Alphaproteobacteria bacterium | reverse complement strand
TCGAACCTCTTCGAGGGCGGGCGGACGGGCTCGATCTCTCCGGGTATCATCATCGGTTTCATTCTGATGGTTGTGATCCTGATCCTGATCATCTCCTTCGTCGAACGAGCGCAGCGCCGGCTGTTGATCCAGTATCCCAAGCGCGCGACGCAGCGCGGAATGATGCAGGCCGATCGCTCGCATCTGCCGCTCAAGCTCAACACCGCGGGCGTGATCCCGCCGATCTTCGCCAGCTCGCTGCTGCTGCTGCCGCTGACGATCAGCCAGTTCGCCAGCAGCTCGCTCGATCCCGACAGCGGTTTCGGCGGGACGATCGTCACGCTCAACCAGTATCTGGCGCATGGTCAGCCGCTCTACATGACGCTGTATGCGGCCGGGATCATCTTCTTCGCCTTCTTCTACACCGCGGTTGTCTTCAACCCGGAGGAGACTGCGGACAATCTCAAGAAGAACGGCGGGTTCATTCCGGGTATCCGTCCGGGCAAGCGGACCGAGGAATATCTCGATTACGTGCTCACGCGGATCACCGTGGTCGGCGCGATCTATCTGGCGCTGGTCTGCGTGATTCCCGAATACATGATCGCGCAGACGGGTATTCCGCTGTTCCTCGGCGGGACCAGCCTGCTGATCGTCGTGAACGTCACGGTCGATACGATCAGCCAGATCCAGTCGCATCTGCTGGCGCACCAGTATGGCGATCTCATCAAGAAGGCCAAGTTGAAGGGCCGCAATCGCTAGCTTACCCGCGGGGTCGAAGGGGACTAACGGAATGGACATCATCCTTCTGGGGCCTCCGGGCGCAGGCAAGGGCACGCAGTCGCAACGTCTGGTGGAGCATCATGGCATGCGCCAGCTCTCGACCGGCGACATGCTGCGCGGCGCGGTCAAGGCGGGCACCGCTGTCGGGATCAAGGCCAAGGCGGTCATGGATCGCGGCGAGCTCGTCAGCGACGAGATCGTTTCCGATCTGATCGATGCCGAACTGACCGAGATGGGCCCCGAGACCGGCGCCATTTTCGACGGCTATCCGCGCACCGAGGCGCAGGCCGGGATGCTCGACGAGATCCTGACCCGCCACGGCCGCAAGCTCGACCATGTGATCGAGCTCGAGGTCGATGAGGACGCGCTGGTCGAACGCATCATCGGGCGCTTCACCTGCGCCGAATGCGGGGCGGGCTATCACGACGTCTTCAACCTGCCCAAGGATCCGGGAACCTGCGACAAATGCGGGTCGACCGATTTCAAGCGCCGCCCCGACGACAATGAAGAGACCGTGCGCAAGCGGATGGCGCTCTATCGGGCGGAGACCGCGCCGATCCTGCCCGGCTACGAGAGCCGCGGGATCGTGAGCCGGGTGGACGGCATGGCGAGCATCGAGGATGTGACCCACCGGATCGACGCGATCCTCGCACAGGGCTGACCGCGGGGCGCCGGCGCGCCCTTGGCATTCGCGCGGCTTTCCATCCTCCTTCCGCTGGCCTATCGCCGGCGCAAAGGAGAGATGAATGTCCAACCGGTTGATCCTTGCCGCCGCGCTGGCGGTCGCCATGCCCCTATCGCCCGCTGCAGCGGAGGTGGTTTCCGCCACCGACGACGGCTTCGTCACCCGCGACACGGCGGAGGTCGCGGCGGGTCCACTTGCGGTCTGGCTGGCGCTCACCAAGCCGGGCGATTGGTGGAATTCCGAACACACCTGGTCGGGCGACGCGGCCAATATGACGCTCACCCCGCAGGCGGGCGGCTGTCTGTGCGAGCGGCTTCCCGGCGACGATGGCGAGGATGGTTTCGCCATGGATGGCAGTGCGCATCACGCCACTGTGGTCCAGGCCTTTCCCTTGCGCGTGTTGCGGCTGCGCGGGGGGCTGGGCCCGCTGCAGGGCGAGCCGGCCACCGGCATTCTGACCATCACGCTCAAGGAGATCGCCGGCGGTACCCGCGTTTTGTGGGAATACAATGTCGGCGGCCCGATGCGCTACGAGATCGACCAGATCTCGGGCGCGGTCGATGGGGTGATGTCGCAGCAGCTTGCGGGCCTGCGCGATCACCTCGGGCCGCTCGGGTCCGGCGCCACTGCGGAGGAGGAAAGCGATCCCGATCCGCAGATCGAGGCCGAAGCCACCCTCGAGGATCAGATCGACGCGCTCGGAAGCGTCGAATAGGGCAGGGCGGGCGACCGCGCGTTTTGACGCGCGCCCAGCTTGGCGCTATAGGCTGGCTCACAACGCGCCGCGCCGCCCCTCCGGACGGTCGCGCGGCTGAGCGCGTGGTTCGCGGTTGACGCGAAGCCCGAATCGACGTAAGCGCGCCCTTCATTCGACAGTTGCGGACGGGTCCGGCAGGCGGCAGCCTTTGGATGCACGCTACCCGGTTCCCTTGTGTAATTGTCGGTGAAATGAGCGATGAGATAGGGGGCGGCCCTCGATTGGGATCCGCAAGCCCCTGTGGAGCATGGAGAAGTATTAAGTGGCACGTATTGCCGGGATCAACATCCCCACCAACAAGCGCGTGATTATCGCGCTTACCTATATTCACGGAATCGGCCGGACCACCGCGGTCCAGATCGCTGAAAAGCTTGGCATCGATCATTCGCGCCGGGTGCAGGACCTCACCGACGAGGAACTGCTGCGCATCCGCGAGACGATCGATTCGGATCATCAGGTCGAGGGCGATCTGCGCCGCGACACCGCGATGAACATCAAGCGTCTGATGGATCTGCGGACCTATCGCGGCCTGCGCCATCGGTCGGGTCTGCCCGTCCGCGGCCAGCGCACCCACACCAACGCCCGTACCCGCAAGGGTAAGGCCAAGCCGATTGCCGGCAAGAAGAAGTAAGCACGCGAGGCTTCACGCCTCCGCAGCTTTTCCCTTCTCGCGAATATAGAGGAATACACACATGGCACGCGAACCCGGCCGAGTTAAACGTCGCGACAAGAAGAACATCACCAGCGGCGTCGCGCATATCAACGCCAGCTTCAACAACACGATGATCACCATCACCGACGCCCAGGGCAATGCCATCAGCTGGTCCAGCGCCGGCACGATGGGCTTCAAGGGGAGCCGCAAGTCGACTCCCTATGCCGCCCAGGTCGCCGCCGACGACGCCGGCAAGAAGGCCGCCGAGCACGGCGTCCGCACGCTGGAAGTCGAAGTGAAGGGCCCGGGCTCGGGTCGCGAGAGCGCGCTGCGCGGTCTGGCGGCGGTGGGCTTCACCATCACCTCGATCCGCGACGTCACGCCGATCCCGCACAACGGCGTCCGGCCATCGAAGCGTCGCCGCGTCTGATCCGTGCCTGCCTGGCGGGGCCATACGGGTCCCGCCGACAATCTCTCACGGACCGGGCGCTCTACCAGAGCTTCCGGTCCTGCCCATATCCGAACCCGCCCAGCGCGAAATAGGGGAAATCCATGTCCGTCAACACCAAGAACTGGCAGGAACTCAAGAAACCCAGCAGCCTCGAAATCAAGGACGGCGGCGAAAAGAACCGCAAGACGACCTTCGTCGCTGAACCTCTCGAGCGCGGCTTCGGCCTGACGCTCGGCAACGCGCTGCGGCGCGTGCTGCTCTCCTCGCTCCAGGGCGCGGCGATAACCTCGATCAAGATCGAGAACGTGCTCCACGAATTCTCCTCGCTCGCCGGCGTGCGCGAGGATGTCACCGACATCGTCCTCAATGTGAAGCAGATCGCGCTGCGGATGGAAGGCGAAGGCCCCAAGCGGCTCCAGCTTTCCATGACCGGTCCGGCGCAGGTCAAGGCCGGCGACATCGCGGTCTCGGGCGATATCGAGGTGATGAACAAGAACCTCGTGCTGTGCCATCTCGACGAGGGCGCCACGCTCAACATGGAGCTGACCGCCGACATCGGTAAGGGCTATTCGCCCGCGGTCCAGAACCGCCCGGCCGACGCGCCGATCGGTCTGATCCCGGTCGACAGCCTCTATTCGCCGGTCCGCCAGGTGAGCTACAAGGTCGAGGCCGCCCGCGTCGGGCAGGAGCTCGATTACGACAAGCTCTCGCTGACCGTCGAGACCGACGGCACCGTCACCCCGGAAGACGCCGTGGCCTACGCCGCGCGCATCCTCCAGGACCAGCTGACGCTGTTCGTCCACTTCGAAGACGGCGTCCCGCAGCCCAGCTCGGCCATGATCGGCCAGGCCGCGGAGCCGCAGGAAAGCGACACCAACCAGCTCAACCGCTACCTGCTCAAGAAGGTCGACGAGCTGGAGCTCTCGGTGCGCAGCGCCAACTGCCTCAAGAACGACAACATCATCTACATCGGCGATCTGGTCCAGAAGACCGAAGCCGAGATGCTGCGGACGCCCAATTTCGGCCGCAAGTCGCTCAACGAAATCAAGGAAGTGCTCTCGAGCATGGGCCTGCGCCTCGGGATGGACATCCCGGGCTGGCCGCCCGAGAACATCGAGGAAATGGCCAAGAAGCTCGAACAGGAACTTCTGGGCTAATATTCCTCTTCCCGTACGGGGAGAGGATACGGAGCCTTGCGAGCTTGCTCGCTAGGCGAAGTTGGAGAGGGGCCTGCAACGGTTGCAATCCCCTCTCTACTGCGACTAGGCGGCAAGCCGCCAAGTCTCGTTTTCTCTCCCCTCACGGGGAGAGAGGTGGTCGGCCTAACCGACCGGCACTGGGCTACCTGATACGGGCCCCTTTCGAACGTAAGGAATGAATGATGCGTCACGGTATTTCGCAGCGCAAGCTTGGCCGCAAGTCCGGCCACCGCAAGGCCCTGTTCCGCAATATGAGCGCCGCGCTGATCAAGCACGAGCAGATCCTCACCACGCTGCCCAAGGCGAAGGAACTGCGCCCCTATGTCGAGAAGCTGATCACGCTGGCCAAGCGCGGCGGGCTGTCGAACCGTCGTCTCGCGCATGCGCGGATGCTCGACGACACCCAGCTCAAGAAACTGTTCGACGTTCTGGCCGAGCGTTATGCCGATCGCGATGGCGGCTACACCCGCATCATCAAGGCCGGCTACCGCGGCAGCGACGCCGCGCAGATGGCGATCATCGAATTCGTCGACCGCGATGTCGACGCCAAGGGCCAGGACAGCGGTCCGGTGATGAACCAGGACGAGGAAGAGTACGAGGAAGCCTGAGCCGTTGCGTCCCCGCGCAGGCGGGGACCTCGGGCCACTGGCGCCACGCAAGACGAATGAGACCCCCGCCTTCGCGGGGGAGCAGGGCCGCCCGGGAAACCGCGCGGCCCTTTTCTTTTGCGTGAGGCATGGCACAAGGTCCCGCATGATCCGCCAGACCCTCGCAGCCGCCGCGCTGCTCGCCGCCACCTCCATCGCCACACCGGGTTTCGCACAGAGCGAGCAGGAGCAGCTCGACGCCCGCTACGATCGCGCGCTGGCGGCCGGCTACAAGGCGCTGATGCTGTGCAGCGCCATCGCCAATGCCGAGCGCAATGGCGCGGCGCGGACACCAGAAAGCGTTGCGGAGTGGGAGATGGCGGGCATTCAGGCCCCGCTCGACGCAATCGCTCCCGAGCTCGGCTATCGGATTTCCCGGGTCGATCCGGGCGACGCTTCGTCGCAGGTCGCGAATGTGAGTGTTGACTGGGCGGAGGGAATGGCTCCGCGGATTGCCCGGCACGTTTCGCAGCAAGGATGCCAGCTCCTTCCGATTGGCGGCAACATCCCGCCATTCGCTACGCTGCGCGAGCAGCCAAATCGCCCTTCGGTTGCAATCCGCGCATTTCCTTCCGGAGCACTGGCGCGGATCTCGCAAAAGGCGTTCGGTGACGCATTCGGCGAGGGCGCCCGCACGACCGCCGTGGTTGTCCAGTCGGGCGGCAGGATGCTTGGCGAGGCCTATGCCCGCGACTTCGGTCCCGCGGTGCCACAGCGCACATGGTCGGTCGCCAAGAGCCTTGCGGCGACACTGGTCGGGGCGGCGGTCGAGCGCGGCGAGACGGCGGTGGAGCGCAGAGCGGGGCTTGGCAATCGGACCCACGATCAGGGACGCGCGGCGATCACGATCGATCATCTGCTCCGCATGGCCTCGGGTCGCTATTCCGACACGCCCGGGAATCGAACCGATCCGCTCTACTGGGGCGGTGCCACGGTTGACGAGCGCGCCGCGAATTGGCCGCTGGTGAACGCGCCGGGCAGCACCTACCGCTACGCCAACAACGACACGCTGATGGCCGTGAAAGCGATCGAAGGCAGTCTTGCCGACCACCCGCCCTCCGCGCTGTTCGCAAGTCTCGGCATGGACCACACTGTTGCGGAGACCGACTGGCAGGGCAATTACATCCTCTCGAGCCAGGTGTGGACCACCGCGCGCGATCTCGCCAAATTCGGCCAGCTCTATCTCGACGACGGCGTGCTGCCCGACGGGACGCGCATCCTGCCCGAAGGCTGGGTCGAATACGTCTCCGCTCCATCCGGGCCGCAGCCCGAGGGGCGCCCGATGGGCTATGGCGCGGGCTTCTGGCTGTTCAACCGGACCGCCGGCATCCCCTCCGACACCATCGCCGCGATGGGTAATCGCGGGCAATATGTCGTCATCGTCCCCAGCCGCGATGTGGTGATCGTGCGCCGCGGCGAGGATCCGGTGGGCGAGAGCTTCGACATCCTCGCCTTCACCCGCGACGTGCTCGCCGCGCTGGGCGAATGATTGCGCCG
>JAHJWA010000329.1 GCA_018828205.1 Alphaproteobacteria bacterium | reverse complement strand
CCGGCTTCCGGACATTGACGCAGTGCACAATTGGCTGGAGTTGTAGGACCCTTGGATACGCCCAATCTCGAATTATGGCCGATCGGCAATTGCCAGGTCAGCGCGCTGGTCGACAGCGCTGGCGGCTTCGCCTGGGGCTGCGTGCCGCGCGTCGACGGCGATCCGGTGTTCTGCACGCTGCTCAATGGCGAGAACCGCGAGGATGGAGTCTGGCGCTTCGAGATCGAGGGACAGGTTTCCGCGACCCAGCATTATCGCCGCAATACGCCGATCCTGGTCACGCGGCTCGAGGCCGCGGACGGCAGCGCGGTCGAGATCCACGATTTCTGCCCGCGCTTCGAGCGCTCGGGGCGGATGTATCGCCCGGTGGCCTTCACCCGCATCCTGCGCCCGGTGGCCGGCACGCCGCGGCTGCGGATGGTGCTGACGCCGATGAAGAACTACGGCGGAGCGCGGGCCGAGACGACCCATGGCACCAACCACATCCGCTATCTGTGCGATCCCCAGGCGTTGCGGCTGAGCACCGATGCGCCGATCGGCTATGTGCTCGAGAACCGCAGCTTCCGGCTCGAGCACGATTTGCACTTCTTCCTCGGTCCCGACGAACCCTTCGTGGGCAATTTGCGCTCGGAACTGTGCCAGATGGAAGCGCTGACCGAGCGCTATTGGGCGCACTGGACCCGCGGGCTGCACATTCCGCTCGAATGGCAGGACGAGGTGATCCGCTGCGCGATCGCGCTCAAACTGTGCCAGCACGAGGAGACCGGCGCGATCGTCGCCGCGCTGACCACCTCGCTTCCCGAGGCGCCCGACAGCGAGCGCAATTGGGACTACCGCTTCTGCTGGATCCGCGATTCCTATTACACGGTGCAGGCCTTGAACCGGCTGGGCGCGCTCGATGTGCTTGAGAAGTACCTCGCCTATCTGCGCAACATCATCGACGGCGCCAAGGGCGGGCATATCCAGCCGCTCTATTCGGTGATGGGCGAGAGCGAGCTCGACGAGGGCCATGAGACCGCGCTCGCGGGCTATCGCGGGATGGGCCCGGTGCGGCGCGGCAACGCCGCCTTCAAGCAGGTCCAGCACGATTGCTACGGCCAGATCGTCCTGCCGACGGTGCAGGGTTTCTTCGACCGGCGACTGCTGCGGATGGCCGACGAGGGCGATTTCGAGAGTCTCGAACAGGTCGGCGAGATGGCCTGGGCGATGCACGACCAACCCGATGCGGGCTTATGGGAATTCCGTACCCGGCAGGAGGTCCACACCTATTCGGCGGTGATGTGCTGGGCGGCTTGCGACCGGCTCGCCAATGTTGCGGAGCGGCTCGGTCGCGAGGATCGCTGCGAATTCTGGCAGCAGCGCGCCGCTGCGATCCGCGCCAGGATCGAGAGCGAGGCCTGGGTCGAGGACGGCGAGGGCGGGGGCCATTACGGCGCCAGCTTCGAGAGCGACTATCTCGACGCCAGCCTGCTGCAGATGGTCGAGCTGCGCTTTCTTTCGCCCGATAACGAGCGGTTCCTCGAGACTTTCGCGGCGGTCGAGCGCGATCTGCGGCGCGGCGACCATATGCTGCGCTATGCCGCCGAAGACGATTTCGGCGCGCCCGAGACCGCCTTCAACGTTTGCACCTTCTGGCTGATCGAGGCGCTCCATCTGGTCGGGCGCGACGACGAGGCGCGGGTGCTGTTCGAGACCATGCTCAGCCACACGACGCGCTCGGGGCTGCTGAGCGAGGATCTCGATTACGAGACCGGCGAGCTGTGGGGGAACTTCCCCCAGACCTATTCGCTCGTAGGGGTAATCAATTGCGCCGGTCTGCTGTCCAAACCGTGGAGTGAAGTCCGATAGGCAAGCTCATCATCATCTCGAACCGGGTCGCGGTGCCCAAGGCGCGCGGCGCTGCGGGTGCGCAGGGCGGGCTTGCGGGCGCGCTCAATTCCGCGCTGCGCGATCACAAGGGCATCTGGTTCGGCTGGTCGGGCGCCGAGAGCGGCGAGGACGACGACCGGACCGGCGAGATTTCGACGCAGAGCCACGACGGCGTCACCACCGCGACGATCGATCTCTCGCACCGCGACATCGACGAATATTACAACGGCTATGCCAATGCGACGCTGTGGCCGCTGTTCCACTTTCGCCTCGACCTGACCGAATACGAGCGCGAGACCGGCAAGGGCTACGAGCGGGTCAACGAACGCTTCGCCGAAAGCGTCGCGCCGCTCATCGAGCAAGACGATCTCGTCTGGGTCCACGACTACCATTTGATCCCGCTGGGAGAGCGGCTGCGCTCGCGCGGGCTCAAGAACCGGATCGGGTTCTTCCTTCACATCCCCTGGCCGCCGACGCGGCTGTTCGTGTCGCTGCCCTATCACGAGCGGCTGGTGCGAACGATGCTGCAATATGATCTGGTCGGCTTCCAGACCGTCGACTGGCGCGAGAGCTTCCTGCACTATTGCTCGGAAGAGCTCGGTGCCGAGGTCGACGAGGAGACCGGCGCGGTGACGCTGGACGGCTGGACGACCATCGCCAAGGCCTATCCGATCGGGATCGACTGGGACGACTTCCAGGCGCAGGGCGAAACCGGGGAAGCGCGGCAGGCGGGACAACGGCTGTTGTCCTCGACCCGTCGGCGGACCGCGATGATCGGGGTCGACCGGCTCGACTATTCCAAGGGCCTGCCCGAGCGGATGGACGGAATCGGACGCTTCTTCGACCAGTTTCCCGAGCGCGTCCGCGACCTCGTCTTCATCCAGATCGCGCCGCCCAGCCGCGAGGATGTCGAGAGCTATCGGCAGATTCGCACCGAACTCGAACAGAAGGCGGGGCAGATCAACGGTGCACGCTCGGAAGTGGACATGGTCCCGATCCGCTACGTCAACCGCGGCTACAGCCATGCAGAGCTGTTCGGCTTCTTCCGCGCCGCCAAGATCGGGCTGGTCACGCCGTTGCGCGATGGGATGAACCTGGTGGCGAAGGAATATGTCGCGGCGCAGGACCCGCTCGATCCCGGCGTGCTGATCCTGTCGCAATTCGCTGGCGCGGCGCTGCAGATGCCCGAATCGCTGATCGTCAATCCGCACAGTCCCGACGATCTGGCCTATGCCATCCACACCGCGCTCGACATGCCGCTCGCCGAGCGCCAGCGGCGCTACGACGCCACGATCGAGACCGTGCGCGACGACAACGTCAAGCGCTGGACCGAGGACTTCGTAACCGATCTGACCGCCGTGGGCGCCGGTTGAAACCGCTTTCCGCCGCCATCTGATAGGCGGCGAAATCGCGACGATCTCCGGCAAATCTAACGTTGCGCAATTGCGCTGTCCGGCGAGGCGGGTAAGCCAAGGCCATGGCACAGGACGATCCCTCCGAGGACATGAGCGATTCCGAACTGAGCACGGAATGGGCGGAATTCCGCACGGACCTGGCCGAGGATCGGACGATACAGGCCACCGAACGCACCTTTGCCGGGTGGTTACGGACGGCATTTGCGGCGATCGGTGTCGGCATCGCCTTTCACGTCGTCTTCGGCGCCTTCCAGCCGCCATGGCTGGCGCAGGCGATCGCTTCCTTGTTCATCGTCCTGGGCATGACGGTAGCCTACACCGCCGAAAAGCGGGCCTGTAGCAGCTTCGCCCGGCTTTCCAGCCATGCGATCGATCGTCCGCAAACCCCCAATATCCGCTGGATGAGCTGGTCCATCATCATCGGCGGGCTGGCGCTTATCGCCGGCATCTGGATATTGAACGACGGATCGATCGGGCCCAACGGCTAGGGCCTCGCGGAAGGGACAAAAAAGTTGCCTGATCGAATTGGCTGGGCGAGGGAAACGCCAGCGCTTCAACTCAGGCTCCGGTGCAAGGCATTCAATGACCCAGCAAAACTCATTCGGCTCTGACATCGTCTACCCGCGCGAGGGTGGCGATATGGGGGCGCGGATCCGATCCCACGACTGGTCGGGGACCGATATGGGTGCCCCAGGCGACTGGCCGCTGGCGCTCAAGACGCTGGTCGATGTGATGCTGGGCGCCGGGCAGCCGATGTTCGTGGTCTGGGGCGCCAGGCGGACGCTTATCTACAATGATGCCTATTCGGCGATTCTGGCGAACAAGGATGCCGGCGCGCTCGGCCGGGATTTTCTCGAGGTCTGGGAGGAGATCCGCTCCGACCTTTCGCCGATCGTGGAAGAGGTCCTGCGCGGCGATCCGGTGCAGAACGGCGATATCGAGCTCTGGATGGAGCGCAGGGGCTACCGCGAGGAAGCCCACTTCTCCTTTTCCTACACCCCGGTTCGGGGAGATTCGGGCGCGATCGAGGGCTTTTTCTGCGCCTGCCAGGAAATCACCGGCCAGGTGATCGCCGAGCGGCAATTGCGCGAAAGCGAGGCCAGGGCTCGCGCCGACGCCGAGCGGATCCAGCTCGCGCTCGACGCCGGGGCGATCATCGGTACCTGGCTCTGGGATCTGCCCAACGACCGGTTCTCGGTCGACCGGGCCTTCGCCACGGCATTCGGGATCGATCCCAAGCTGGGCCATTCGGGGCTTTCTCTCGAGCAGATCATCGAGACCGTGCATCCCGATGACAAGGATGCCCTGCTCTCCGCCATCGACGAGGCGATCGCGCGCGGGGGCCAATACGTCCATCAATATCGCGTGCGGCGCGCCGACGGCGAATATTACTGGATCGAAGCCAACGGCCGGGTCGACAGGAGCGAGGACGGCACCCCCTTGAGCTTCCCGGGCGTGCTGATCGATATCGAGGATCGCCGGCTGACGGAGATGGAGCTGCACGAGACCTCGCGCCGGCTCGATGCGATCCTCAACAACACCCGCGAGGCGGTCTTCCTGATGGATGAGCGCCAGCACTGCATCTATGCCAACCGCGCCGCCGAACTGCTGACCGGCTACCGCTTCGAGCAGCTGCAGGGCCAGCCGCTGCACGATGTGGTGCATCGCAAGAAGCCCGACGGTTCGCATTATCCGATCGAGGAATGCCCCATCGACCGGGCCTTCCCGACCCAGGCGCAGATGAGCGGCGAAGAGCTGTTCGTCGCTCCCGACGATTCCTTCTACCCGGTGGCCTTCACCGCCAGCCCGGTGCTCGACGACGAGGGCAAGCCGATCGGCACGGTGATCGAGGCGCGCGACATCACCGAGGAAAAGGCCGCCCAGGCGGCGCAGCGGCAAACCGAGGAACGCTATCGTCTGGCTGCCCGCGCGACCAATGACGCGATCTGGGACTGGGATCTGGTGACCAGCCATGTCCAGTGGAACGAGGCCGTGACGGCGCTGTTCGGCTATGAAGCGCACGAGGTCGCGAACACGGGCCAATGGTGGATCGAGCATATCCATCCCGACGATCGCGCGCGCGTAGAGGCGAGCATTCACGAGGCGATCGATGGCAGCACCAGCCACTGGTCGGGGGAGTACCGCTTTCTCGACCGCTCGGGCGGACACGTCCCGGTCTTCGACCGCGGCTTCGTGATCCGCAATCAGGCGGGCGAGGCGGTCCGGATGATCGGCGCGATGCAGGATCTGACGGAGCGGCGCCGGGCCGAGGAAGCGCTGCGCGAGCTCAACGAGCGGCTCGAACAGCGCGTCGCCGACGAGGTCACCGAGCGCAACAAGGCGGAGGAGGCCTTGCGGCAGGCGCAGAAGATGGAAGCCGTGGGCCAGCTCACCGGTGGGATCGCGCATGATTTCAACAATCTCCTGACGGTGGTCACCGGCAATATCGACATGGCGAGCCGTGCGCTGAGCGCCAGCGGCCATGCGGATCCGCGGGCGGCGCGGGCGCTGGAGGGCGCCCTCAAGGGGGCCGAGCGCGCCGCGGCGCTGACCCAGCGTCTGTTGGCTTTCTCGCGCCGGCAGCCGCTCTCGCCCAAACCCATCGATTCCGATCGGCTGGTGTCGGGCATGTCCGACCTCGTGCAGCGCGCGCTGGGCGAAACCGTTCGCCTCGAGGTGGTGACCAGCCCCGGATTATGGCGCGTCGAAGTCGATCCCAACCAGCTCGAATCAGCGATCTTGAACATGGCGGTCAACGCCCGCGACGCGATGCCCGATGGCGGCACGCTGACCATAGAGACCGCCAATGCGCGGCTGGATGAAATCTACGCCGCCGAACATGCGGAGGTGGCGCCGGGGCAATATGTCGTGATCGCCGTCACCGATACCGGGCAGGGCATGTCCCGCGAGACCGTTTCGCGGGTCTTCGAACCCTTCTTCACGACCAAGGAGGTCGGCAAGGGGACCGGTCTCGGCCTCTCGATGGTCTATGGCTTCACCAAGCAATCGGGCGGCCACGTCAAGATCTACTCCGAGGAGGGCCACGGCACCACGGTGAAGATCTACCTGCCCCGGCTGCTGAGCGACCATCAGGTCGAGACCGAAACGGACGACCGCGGGGCGGACGTCAGTCAGGCACAGGAATCGATCCTGGTGGTCGAAGACGACGACGATGTCCGCAGCTACACCGTCGAATGCCTGAGGGAATTGGGATACCGGGTCCAGGAAGCGCATGACGGGCAGGCGGCTCTGCGGGTTTTCGAGGAAAACGACGATTTCGACCTGCTTTTCACCGATGTGGTGATGCCGGGGATCACCGGGCGCGAATTGGCGGACCGGGTTCGCGAGCGCTACCCCGAGGTGAAGATCCTGTTCACCAGCGGCTATACGAGAAACGCCATCGTCCATGGCGGGCGGCTTGATGAAGGGGTCGAGATCATCACCAAACCCTTCACCTATCAGACGCTGGCGCAGAAGGTCGCCGATGTGCTCGACAAGGGGCGCACCGGCCGGGTCCTGCTGGTGGAGAACGACGCCACCCTGCGCGCTTTCGCCGCCGAAGGTCTCGCGAGCGCGGGCTATGCGGTGGACGAGGCGCAGACCGGGCCGGAGGCGCTGTCCAAGGTACGGGCCGCGCGGGGCGACTATGCCGCGGTGGTGCTCGACGAGAGCCTGCCGGGTCAGGCAGGCGAAGCGATCGCCGTCGAACTGCGCAAGGCCTATGCCGACATCCCCATCCTGCTCGCGGTCGACAGCGACGACGGGCTGGGTGATCGCTTCATGCGCGACCGCTGCACCGATCTGATCCTCAAGCCCTATAATGCGGCTCGGCTGCTGCGATCTCTGGACAAGCTCGGCGTTCGTTGCAAAAAAGGGCGATCCGGTGGCGTGCCGGGCGAGACAACCGATTGGTAGCGAAGTCCAATTCGACGACTTCGCCCTCTCTTTCGAAGATATTGCACTGGTAGAAGGATTCTCGAACTGTCGACTGCAACAGATGAACCTGCGCGCATCCTGCGATTG
>JAHJWA010000328.1 GCA_018828205.1 Alphaproteobacteria bacterium | reverse complement strand
CGCGCTTCCGGTCCAGAAGCGGCCTTCCTCGCTCTTTGCAGGATCGCCGAGCAGCGCCTTGCTGTCGCGCCCGAGCACTGCGGCGAGCGCGCGTTCATAGCCCTTGGCGGCGCGCAAGCCGTCGATCGCCTGCTTGCGGCCCTGGCGCTTTTCCGCAGCCTTCGCGCGCGCCTCGCGATCGCGGTCGAGCGCGGTGAATTCGCGTTCGATGCCGGAGAGTTCCGCCCGCGCCGTGGACAGCGCGCTCGCCGCATCGTCGCGCGCCTGCTGCAACTCGGCCTTGCGCGACTGCATCCTGGCGATCGTCTGCTGGCGCGCTTCGCGAGCGGTGCTCGCGGCCTCCGCGGCCTGGCGCGCAGCGTCGACATCGATCCCCGCATTCTCGCGCGCCAATGCCTCGCCTTGCTCGGTCAGCCGGCGACGATCGGCCTCGAGCCGGTCGAGCCGCGCGCGCGCCTGCGCGATCTCGGCCTCGACGACGCGCCATTCGGCCTCGGTCCCGGCGTTGTCCGCGGTGGCCTTGGCAAGCGCGAGCTCGGCGGTGCGCGCGGCGCGTTCGGCGTCCTCGGCGCGGGCAGCGAGCGCGGGGCGCCGTTGCTCATCCTCGGCCAGCGCCCTGCGGCTGGCCTCCAGCTCGGTCTTGAGCTTTGCCAGCGCCTCGGCGGCGTCGCGGGTCAGCCGGTCGGCATCGCCGCGATCCTCTTCCAGCCGGGCCTTCTGACGGTCGAGATCGCGCAGCCGCTGCTCGGCGGCCTCGAGCTGGCTGGTGAGCGCGGCCATGCGGTGGCCATGCGCGCTGGCATCGTCGCGCCGGTCGGCCAGCTCCTCGCGCGCCGCCGACAGCACTTGCGCGGCATCATGCTGCGCCTTCTGCGCGCCGTCGGTGGCGTGCTTGGTCGCATCGACCCGCGCCTCGGCCTGCGCCGCTTCCGCCTTGGCCGCCTCGGCGGCGGCGGCGGCATCGCGCCAGCGAGCGAAGACCAGCCGTGCCTCGGCGGTGCGGATCTCCTTGGAGAGCGCGGTATAGCGCTCGGCCTGCTTGGCCTGGCGGCGCAGCGAGGCGATCTGGCTGTCGAGCCCGGCGGCGAGATCCTCGAGCCGGGCGAGATTGGCCTCGGTCTGGCGCAGCTTGCTCTCGGCATCGCGGCGGCGGACGTGCAGGCCCGCGATCCCCGCCGCTTCCTCGAGCATCTGGCGGCGTTCGGCTGGCTTGGCGGCGATCACCTGCGCGATCTTGCCCTGGCTCACCAACGCGGGCGAATGCGCGCCGGTGGCGGCATCGGCGAAGGTCAGCGCGACATCCTTGGCGCGCACGTCCTGCCCGTTGACGCGGTAGGCGGAGCCCGCGCCGCGCTCGATCCGGCGTATGACCTGCAGCTCCTCGCCGTCGCCCGTCCGGCCGTTGAGCACCACCTCGGCGAAGTCGCGCGGCGGGCGCGACTGGGTGCCCGCGAAGATGACATCCTCCATCCCGCCCGACCGCATCGATTTGGGCGAGTTCTCGCCCATCACCCAGCGGATCGCCTCGAGCAGGTTGGACTTGCCGCAGCCATTGGGGCCCACGACCCCGGTCAGCCCGGGTTCGATGCGCAGTTCTGCCGGTTCGACGAAGCTCTTGAAGCCGCTGAGCTTGAGCTTGCTGAGGAGCATCGCCGATCCGCTACCCCGTGCAGGCCGTTATCTGGCGCCGGCGCGCTGGAGCAGCGGTTCGAGATCCTGCCAGCGGTTGACCGCGTCCTGCTTCTGGCCGTTGATGAAGAAGGTCGGGGTGCCCGTGACGCCCAGCTCGTTCGACTGCTGGGTGGAATTGTCGGCGATCGTCGTCATGGCCGAGAAATCGGCGAGACAGCTGCGCGCCTGGTCTTCGGAGATTCCGCGCGCGGCGAAGAAATCGTAGAAGCCTGCCACCTCGGCGGCGGCCACGAAGCGCTGGTCCTCGGGCAGCGCGAGCGCCTGCGAGAATTGCTCCTGCCGTTCGAACACCGGCCCGAGCACGGTCTCGAGGTTCTTCCACACCTGGTCGGACAGCGGGTGATAGGTCTCGTCCGCGCCGCAGCGCACCAGCTGCGCCAGCATCAGATCGTGCGGACCGTGGATCTGGTTGCGCAGCTCGAAGCTGACTCGGCCGGTGTCGACGTATTCCTCCTTGAGCTGGTCGGCGCCGTCCTGCGCAAAAGCGGCGCAGGCGGGGCAGGTCAGCGAGGCGAATTCCATCACCTTGATCGGCGCGTCGGGATTGCCGAGCAGATAGCCGTCGGCTTCGGTGACGGTGACGACATCGCTCCACTGCTGTCCCTCGGGCGCGGGGACTGCCGCGATCGGTTCGCCTTCGAGACTGCCCGCTTCTTCTTCCGCGCCCGATCCGCAGGCGGAGAGCGCCAGCGCGAGCGGGAGTGCGAAGGCGGCGAGAAACGGCGTAGGAATTGCGGTCATCGATGTCGGTCCTTGGTCTTGAACGGCGAGGCTAGACGAGAGGGGCAGGGCGATGGAAGCGTGGGCCTGCATTTTTTCACACAAATCGCCCCTGGTCGGTTGGGTCAGAAGCGGCTTCCGAGCGCCTTTTCCAGCGCTGGCCAAGTAAAGACGCCTTCGAGCAATTCGCCATCGACGACGAAGCTGGGCGTGCCCTGCAGATTATAGGTCGCGACATCGGCTTGGCTCGTTTCGGCAAGCGCGGAGGCCTTGGCCTCGTCGGCGAGACAACGGTCGAGCGCGACGCGCGAATAGCCGCGCCGCTCCATGAGGGCGTAGAAGCCCAAATCGCTGGCCATCGCCTGACGGCGCGCGCCGTTGGAGCCGAATTGCCAGCGCGAGCGCTGCGCCTGGGTGGTGGCGCGCGCCTTGGCCATCCAGTCTTCCTGCGCATTGAGGATCGCCGCGTGGTTCGCGGGGAATTTCGCCGGGTCGCCGCAATGGGTCAGCAGCGCCGCGGTCAGATCGATCGGATCGCGCAGCAGATGGCGGATCTCGAAGCTGACCCGGCCGTTGGGAACATAGGCCAGCTTGATCGCCTGATCGCCGCTGCGCGCGAAATCCGCGCAATGCGAACAGGTGTAGCTCATGAATTCGACCAGCTTCACCTCGGCCTCGGGATTGCCGAGCAGGTGGCCGTTCTCGTTCTCGGCGACCGCGGCGGACCAGTTCTTCCCGGATTCCGCGGCGACGGCGGTGCCGCTGCCGGCCAGGACGGTGCCGGTCAGGACGGTGCCGGTCAGGGCAAGGGCGCCCAGCGCCAGCGAGATAGGTTTGGTCATCGGTCGTCGGTTTCCTTATCCCCATCGCCGAAGCTGCGCGCGAGGGATTCGAGCACCGCGCGCAGTTCGGGATCGCCGATATCGCGCAGGCTGTCACCCAATTCCATCGGAATCGGCTTGAGCGAAGGCGGCGATTTGGGCCGTTCGCTAATCTCGGGCGCCTGAACCGTGCCTTGCCGCATCTTGACCCGCGCCACCGCCTTGTAGCCGAAGAAGCGGTTCACCCGCTCGATGATCTCGGGGATGACATGCTGGATCAGCGGCGCATGCGCGGGCAGCACCACGAGTTGGAGGATGCCCTCGGACTTCTCGCCCGGCGGGAAGCGGATCGATTCGGGCGCGCAGACCCTTGCATGCGCTTCGCCGACGATCTCGGGCCAGCGCGAGACCACGCTCGACTGGACGAAACCGAAGCGGCGAAAGGCGGTGCGGCCGATCTGCGGCATCAAATCGCTGATCGCCTTCGCCTGGCCACCGCGCGGACGCTCATAGGGTTTGACGCGGCTCGCGGGCGGTTTTGCCTTCGCT
>JAHJWA010000327.1 GCA_018828205.1 Alphaproteobacteria bacterium | reverse complement strand
TTGAGCCCGCGGTTCTTCCAGCGGTCGAGCAGGCTGGCGAGCTGGCGCGGCGGCCAGCGCTTCTCGTCGAGCTCGGCCTCGCGGATCAGCTGCTTGAGCAGGCGCAGCTGATCGTCGGTGTCGATGATGGTGTAATTGCTCTGGAGCCCGACCAGTTCGGCGTGCCGACGCAGCATCTTGGCGCCGATCGAGTGGAAGGTTCCCAGCCACGGCATGCCCTCGACCGCGTCGCCGATATGGCGCCCGACCCGCTCGCGCATCTCGCGCGCCGCCTTGTTGGTGAAGGTGACGCAGAGGATTTCGCTCGGCCAGGCGCGCCGCGTCGCGATCAGATGCGCCAGACGGGCGGTGAGCGCAGCGGTCTTGCCCGTGCCGGCGCCCGCCAGCATCAGCACCGGTCCTTCGGTGGTGAGCACGGCGTCCTTCTGCGGACCGTTGAGGTTCTTCGCATAGGCGGGCAGCGCGCCCGGATATGCGGGCGGGGGAGAGGTTTCGGGCGAAGTCATGATGCAGGCGAACAGTTAGGGAACGCAAGCCTGTGAAGCAAGGGAAACGGAACCCTGATGCTTGTGCTGCGTAGAAAGGGGGACGGCAATCGTAATCGGAGACCAATCCTATGCGCAATCTCATTCTCGCCGGCGCCGCGGCGCTAGCCTTTTCCACCACCCCCGCCATGGCTCAAGACACCGCCCAGGAAATGGATGCGGGGGCTTATAACATGACACCCACCCAGCAGCAGATGTACATGGACTGGGAAGACGAACAGCGGATTGCCTACAGCCGCTGGCCCACCAATGTTCAGGAGTATTACTGGACGCTCAACGAAGACCAGACACGAGGCTGGTGGGTGCTTACCGACGAACAGCGCGTGCGCATCGTCGGCATGGCGCCGGAACAGCGTGCCGCCGCCTGGACCTCGGTCATGAACCAGATGACCGGCGCGGCCACGATGCCCGCCACGGCAAGCGCTCGGGCTACGACTGCTCCGCGAGCGACGACCGCCACGGCCGGCAATATTCAGTATCGCAGCACCGAGCGCGTCCAGGCCACTCCTGGCGATCAGGGGCCGCCGACCGGGGAAGTGCCGATCTGCTCGTCCAATGAGCAGGACAATTGCATCAACGCCTGGGAGGCCGGCAAGCGCGGTCCCGGTGTGGCCCGCCCGCTTACTTACTGGCCGGGCCAGCCCGCCAGCGAGATGTAATCTGACTGGCTGAATAGAATGAGGGCGGGACCGCGCAGGCGGGACCGCCCTTTTCTTTTGCCCGGCGACACCGCATCCCGGTGAGCGAACAGGCGACGGAGGAAAGACGATGCTGACCGGGGGATGCCATTGCGGCGCGATCCGCTACGAAATTTCGGGCGAGCCGCTCAATCATGCGCTGTGCCACTGCGTGGATTGCCGCCGCGCCTCGGGTGCGCCGATGGTGGGCTGGGCAATGATGGAGCAGGAACAGCTGGCGGTGTCGGGTGAGCCCGCAATCTACGCATCCTCCGAACATGCGCAGCGCCATTTCTGCATCCAGTGCGGCACGGGTCTGTTCTACACCAATGCCGAGATGCTCCCCGGGCTGGTCGATGTCCAGAGCGCGACGCTGGACGAACCCGACGCGCTTCCGGCGCAGGCGCATATCCAGACTTCGGAACGCCTCCCGTGGATGAAGGAAGCGCATTGCCTGCCCGAATTCGAGCGCTACCCGCCGCAGGAATGAGCTAGCTGGCGAGCCGCAGGAAGGTCAGCTTGGCCTTGCCGACGCGGCGTTCCGCCTCGATCTCGAGCTGCTTGATCGACACGATTTCGTCGGCGCCCGTCTCGAGCACGATCCAGCTGGAAGCGTCGAACCAGCCGTAGCGCATCATCCGGTCGAGCGCGACCTGACCGGCGCCGGTGCCATAGGGCGGATCGAGCAATATGAGGTCCTGCGCCGAGCGCGCGGCGCCCAGCGCCATGACCGAGCCGGCCTGGACGCTGGTACGGCTGCGCGCATCGAAGGCCGCGATGTTCGCGCGGATCGCCTTGAGCGCCTCGGGCTCCTGTTCGACGAACAGACAATGCGCCGCGCCGCGCGACAGCGCTTCCATTCCCAGCGCACCCGAGCCCGCGAAGAGATCGGCGACCGACAGCCCCTCGAAGCTGCCGAGCCGGCTGGTCAGCATGTTGAACAGCGTCTCGCGGGTGCGGTCGGCGGTCGGTCGGGTGGTCTCACCCTTGGGCGACACCAGCTTGCGTCCGCGCCAGTCGCCGGCGACGATTCTCATGATTTCGGCCTCATGCCTGCGGCTTCGCTTTCTTGGGCTTGGGCAACGTGCCGATGAAGCGCTCGACGTCCGCATGGCGGATCTGGACCGCTTGCCCGCGCGGCAGATCGGCCAGTTCGAACGGTCCGTAACCGGTGCGCAGCAGCCGGCTCACCTCGAGCCCGAGATGTTCGAGCACGCGGCGCACTTCGCGGTTCTTGCCCTCGGTCAGCGTCAGCACGATCCAGCGGTTGCGGCCCGAACCGCGCTCGAGATCGGCCTCGATGCTGCCGTAGCGCATCCCGTCGATCTCGACTCCGTGCGACAGGTCGTCGAGCTGCGCCTGGGTGATGTCGCCGAAAGCGCGCGCGCGGTAGGTGCGCGGGATGCCCGAAGACGGCAGTTCCATCGCCCGCTTGAGCTCGCCATCATTGGTGAGCAGCAGCAGGCCTTCGGTGGTGAAATCGAGCCGACCCACCGGCATCAGCCGCGGCGTGCCCTTGGGCAGCGCGTTGCGCAGCGCGTCGTAGATCGTCGGCCGTCCGGCGGGGTCGCGCTCGGCGGTGATCAGGCCCGAGGGCTTGTGAAAGGCGTAGAGCCGAGCTTCCTCGGCCCTACCGACGGGCTTGCCGTCGACGGTAACGCCGCGCAAATTGAGCAGCTTGACCGCGGGAGTGTCCAGCACCTTGCCCTCGATCGCCACCCGGCCATCGGCGATCATGCGCTCGATCTCGCGGCGACTGGCGACGCCGGCGCGGGCGAGCAGCTTGGCGATCCGGTCGCCGGCTTCGGGTAGTCTGTTATCGGCCATCAGCGCGCCGCTACGCGGTCACCCGGCGGCGCGCAAGGCTTCCGCAACGGTCTCGTGATAGCGCGCGATCCCGCCTTCGAGCGATCCCAGCGTCAATTCGGCCACCGCACCGGTCGCCAGACCCTGCTGCCCAAGCTCGGCGGCGCGGAAATCCTCGCTCGCGAACACCCCGCCGTCGAGCAGCGCCCAGCTGCGTTCCCAATGGTCGCGCGCCTTGTCGGTCGCCGGCGCCTCGGGAATCAGCATGAGATCCTCGACCAAGGTCAGATCATGCGCCTGCGGCATCATCACCATGATGTTGAGATAATCGGGGCTGGGGATGATCAGCGCGCCGGGCACCAGCTGATAGGCGAAGGTCACGACGCGGCGCAGCGCGGCCATGTCGGTGAGATCGACGCTGTCCATATCCTCCAGCCGTCCGACCGCCGAACGGTGGTGCGGGCCGATCAGATCGCCGGAAGTGACGCCGTCCTTGAAGAAGGGTCCGATGGTCGCCGCGTGGAGCCTCGTGACGTGGTAGCTTTCGAGGAAGGCATCCATGATCAGCTTCCAGTTCGCGCGGACCGTGTGGATCTTGCGCCGGAACAGCACGTGATCGGCGGTGCCGAAGGCGTCCATATCCTCGCCGATCCGCCGGACATGACGGAAATCGGCACCTTCGACCGGGGCGAACCAGATCAGCCCACCGCTCTCGCAGCTGGGCAGTTCGACGAGGCCTTGCGAATCCTTGTCGAGCCCGGGGAAGGTGTCCGGGCGGGGCAGCGCGAGCAGGCGACCGTCCACCGAATAGGTCCAGGCGTGATAGGGGCAGACGAGCTTCTTGGTGCAGCGCACCTCTTCGCCCTCGACCAGCCGGGTGCCGCGGTGGCGGCAGACATTGAGGAACACATGGACCTGCCCTTGCGCGTCACGGGTGATCAGCAGCGGGCGTCCGGTGGCGTCGTGCGGCACCGCCATTCCGGGATCGGGCAGCAGGGCGGTGGGGCACAGAATCTGTGGCATCCGCTCGTAGAGCGCGGCCTTCTCGCGCGCAAAATGAGCCGGGTCGGTGTAGACGCTCGCCGGGACCCGCGTTACCGGCTGCTCTGGCGGCCTGCCGCCATCGGCGACCTCGCGGGCCAGCGCGAGCTGCCCGTCGGTGGGCCGGTGATGG
Organism: Alphaproteobacteria bacterium; assembly: GCA_018828205.1. Lineage (GTDB taxonomy): Bacteria > Pseudomonadota > Alphaproteobacteria > Sphingomonadales > Sphingomonadaceae > Qipengyuania. Next base: position 289 of record JAHJWA010000327.1, on the reverse strand, counting down.
GGGGATAGCGCGGTGGGATCGCCCATGCGTCCTGTTCCTTTTCCTGCAACCGACCTAGTGTCGCAAAAAATTCACCGATGCGAAAGGACCCAGACGAATGGCCGAAGCTGCCGAACCGGTAAAGCCTTCCAGCTGGAGTGTGCTCAAACTGGCGCTGAAGAACCGCAAGACGGGCTATATGGCGCTGTTCGGCTTCGCCAGCGGGCTTCCTTTCGCGCTGTTTCTCGGGACGCTCCACGCCTGGTTGAGCGAGGCAGAGGTGGATCTGGAGACGATGGGCGTCTTCTCG
>JAHJWA010000326.1 GCA_018828205.1 Alphaproteobacteria bacterium | reverse complement strand
CGGCGCCACGGCCGCGGCGGGGTCGATGTCGGCGACATCCTCACCGGGGTGCTGATCCTCGGCGGGATCGCCGCGGTGGCCAGCGCGGTCACCGACGACGACGATCGCCCCGCGCGCTATCCCGATACCCGCTATCCCGATACCCGCTATCCCGAAAGCCGCTACCCGGCGCAGAACCCGAGCTATCGCGGCGCCGAAACCAGCGGGCTCGACCGCGCCGCGGCCATGTGCGTCGAGCGCATCGAGCGCGACACCCGCGTCGAAAGCGTCGATTCGGTCGATCGCGACGCCAGGGGCTGGCGCGTGACCGGCAGGCTCTACGATGGCGCCAGCTTCAGTTGCTCGATCGGCGCGGACGGGCGGATCCAGGCGATCGATCGCTCGGACGGCGCGGTCGGCTATGGCGACCAGAACTACAGGGCCGGGACTCAGGTCGATAGCTATGGAACCGCGCCCGTGGACGATCGCCAGTATGACGACGAGGCCTATCGTTCGGCCTGGGCGAATGTCGAGGCGCAACCCGCGCCGCCCGCTCCGGCAACCAATGGCGACGAACCGCTCCCGGCCTATCCCGGCGGACCGCTTCCGGGCGATCTCGAGCAGGACGGGATCGGCACCGAATACCCCGGCTATTAGGCGCTATTGCTTGGGCGCAAGCGGATCGCGATAGGCGGGCAGCGCCAGTTTCCAGTGGATCGCCGCCGAGCGCAGCGCATAGCCCGCCGCGACCGCGATCACCCAGACCGCTTCGCGCAGAATGGCGATCTCCTCGCCCAGCACCGCCAGCGTCGCCGAGAGCGCAGCCGCGGTGACGTAGAGTTCGGGGCGCATGATGATCGACGGGCGGCCCGCGATCACGTCGCGGATGATGCCGCCCACCGTGCCGGTCACCACCCCCATCAGGATCGCGGGGATCGGCGGAACGCCGTAGCTCAGCGCCTTGGCTGCGCCGATCACCGCATAGGCGGTGAGCCCCAGCCCGTCGGCGAAATCGAGCAGCTTGCCGTCCCACCACCGCGTCGGCGTGAACCAGGTCAGCAGCGCGGTGCCCAGACACACCGCCGCGACCCAGGGGTGGCCGATCCAGAACACCGGCGCGCCGATCAGCAGATCGCGCACCGTGCCGCCGCCGACCCCGGTGACCAGCGCGAAGAAAGCCATGGTGACGAAGGTCTGCTGCTCGCGCGCGGCGACCAGCGCCCCGGTCAGCGCGAAGATGCCGATTCCGATGAGGTCGAGCCAGTCGAGCACGGGGGTGAGGATTTCCGGGTTCACGAAGGACGGCTCCGGCGCCGGCGGAACAGCAAGACGGTGCCGATCAGCGTGCCGAGCAGCGCCAGCGCCGCAAACAGGATCAGCACCGGGTGGCTGGTGTCCTCGCGGTTTTCCAGATCCATGATGTGCAGGCCCCACATCAGGTCGAAAACCCGCCAGAACCGGGTGCGCACCGCCTCGATCTCGCCGCTCTCGATCCCGACATAGACATGCGTGCCGTCTTCCAGCGCGACCTGCCAGACGGGTTCGGGCCGGCGGAAGTCCAGCGGCGGCTCGTCCGCCCCGAACCGGGTCACCGAGGCCACGGCATCGCCGCCAGCGATCCGTTCGGCGACCAGCAGCCGCGCCTCGACATCGGTCAGCGGTGCCATCCTTGTGCCATCGGCGCGGAACCGCTCGCTGGTGCCATCGAGATAGGCGATCCGGGTGACTGTGGTGCGGCCCTCGACCTGCGTGGTGACCGATCTGACCGGGCGCGTGGTGTCGGCCGGCAGTTCGACCGCGATCTGGACATTGGCGGGCAGCGCCTGCTCCTCGACCGGAAGCCGCAGATGCTCGCCGCGCACCTGCTCGATCGGGCGCGCCACCATCACCAGCCCGGTCAGCGTCCACATCACCAGCGGGACCGCGATCGCCCAGCCGAGCCAGATGTGCCAGCGGGCGAAGCGCTGCATGAGTTTGGCGTTCATCGCAGAACCTATCCGTGGAGTATCTGGCCGATGCCGCGCGCGGCAGCGATGCAGTCGAGATCGGACCAGGCGGGTCCGATCACCTGCATGCCGCAGGGCAGGCCGCCGCTCTCGCCCACGGGGAGAACGGTCGCGGGCAGGTTGGGGAAGGTCGCAAGCCCCGCCCAGGCCAGCCCGTCCGCGGCGCGGCGGCTGGTCCCGTCGATCGTCTGCGCGCCCTTGAAATAGGCTTCGTCGCGATGCTCGAAGGCCAGCGTCGGCGCGGGCGGGGCGAGCACGAAATCATAACGCTCGAACAGCGCGGCCCAGGCCGCGGCGTTGACCGCCTGCGAGTCGAGCAGCGCGAACCAGTCGCTGGCGCTCGCGCGCTTGCCACCGGGCGCCGGCGCGCCGCGTGCCATCGCGATGTTGAGCATCTTCATGTAATCGGAATGCTGGCGCGCGAGATCGGGGACCAGCTCGCTCGAGCGGTCCACCGCAACCCCCGCCTGTTCGAGCGCCGCCGCCGCCGCCTCGATGGGCTCGCGCACCGAAGCATCCACGGCGCTTGCGGGATGATCCGCCAGCAGCAGCATCCGGCACTCGGACAGCGGCTTCCCGCGCGCGGCGAGCGGGCGCTCGGTGGTGACCCGGATCAGCGCCTCGAGATCCTCCGGATTGCGCGCCAGCGGCCCGACCACGCCCAGCGCGCCGTCATGCGCGCCCGCGAAACCGGGGCTGGTCGACAGGGCCGGGTGATGATGCCCGCGCAGGCTGATCAGGCCGAAGCTCGATTTGTGGCCCCAGACGCCGCAGAAATGCGCCGGCACGCGGATCGAGCCGCCGATGTCGCTGCCGAAATCGCAGGCGACCATGCCGCTCGCCACCGCCGCCGCGGCGCCGCCCGAGGACCCGCCCGGCGACCGCGCAGGATCGTGCGGATTGCTGGTGCGGCCATAGACGGGATTGTTCGACTGCCAGTCGGAGAGATCGGGCGGGATGTTGGTCTTGCCCAGGACGATCGCGCCCGCGCGCTTGAGCCGCCGCACCACTTCGGCATCGCGGCTGGCGATGTTGCCCGCGTAGCGCTGGTGTCCCCAGCTGCTGGGCAGGCCCTCGACGTCGAAGCTTTCCTTGATCGTCATCGGCACGCCGAACAGCGGCTGGTCTTCGCGGGGCACCTGCCCGTCGAGCGCGCTGGCGGCGTCGCGCGCGCGGTCGAAGTCGCACACCACCACCGCGTCGATCCTGGCATCAAGCTTCTCGATCCGCGCGATCGCATGGCCGACGGCTTCGCGCGGCGACAGCTCGCCCGCACGGATCGCCGCCGCCGTCTCCAGCGCGCCCGCTTTGTCGGTCAGTCTCGGATAGGCCATGCCGCTCGCTCCTTTCCCGCGTTCCTAGGCGGGCAGGGCAGGCCGATCAAATGTGAATCGGCTTGCCCTGGACAGCCATGGCGGCTTCCTTGATCGCTTCCGAATGCGTCGGGTGAGCGTGGCAGGTGTAGGCGATATCCTCGCTGGTGGCGCCGAATTCCATCGCCTGCGTGGCCTGCTGGATCATCGTGCCGGCAACGCTGGCGATCGCCCAGACGCCCAATACGCGGTCGCTCTCGGCCTCGGCGATGACCTTCACAAAGCCGTCGGGCTCGTGATTGGTCTTGGCGCGGCTGTTGGCCATCATCGGGAACTTGCCGACCTTCACCTTGGCCTTGTCGCCGCCCATTTGCTCGATCGCCTGTTCGGTGGTGAGGCCGATCCCGGCGATCTCGGGCCAAGTGTAGACGACGCTGGGGATCAGCGCGTGGTTCACGATCCCGGTCTGCCCGGCGATGTTCTCGGCCACCGCGATGCCCTCGTCCTCGGCCTTGTGCGCCAGCATGGGGCCGGGCACGACATCGCCGATCGCCCAGACGCCCTCGACCGACGTGCGGAAATCGTGATCGATCTCGATCTGGCCGCGCTGGTTGGGTTCCAGCCCGATTGCCTCTAGCCCGAGCCCGTCGGTGTTGGGCTTGCGTCCGATCGAGACCAGCACGCAATCGGCTTCCATCGTCTCGGCCTCGCCGCCCGCCGCGGGTTCGAGCGTCAGCGTCGCGGTCTTGCCGTCCACGGTGACCCCGGTGACCTTGGTCGAGAGCTTGAACTCGATACCCTGCTTCTTGAAGATCTTGCGCGCTTCCTTGCGGATGTCGCCATCCATGCCGGGCAGGATCTCGTCGAGATATTCGACGCAGACCACTTCGGCGCCCAGCCGGCGCCACACCGAGCCCAGCTCGAGCCCGATCACGCCGCCGCCGATCACGACCATCTTCTTTGGAACCTGCGCCAGTTCGAGCGCGCCGGTGGAATCGACCACCACGCCCTTGTCGTTGTCGACCTCGACACCGGGCAGCGGGGTGACGCTCGAGCCGGTGGCGATCACGATGTCCTTGGCGGTGACGGTCTCGTCGCCGATCGTGACGGTGTGCGCGTCCTGGAAGGTGGCGTAGCCCTTCTTCCAGTCGACCTTGTTCTTCTTGAACAGGAACTCGATCCCGCCGGTGAGCGAGGTCACCGCGTCGATCCGCTGCGCGTGCATGGCGTCGAGATTGAGCTTGGGTGTGACCTCGATCCCCATCTTGGCCATGGTGCCATTGGCGGCGGCGTCGAAATATTCGCTCGCGTGGAGCATCGCCTTGGAGGGGATGCAGCCGACGTTGAGGCAGGTCCCGCCCAGCGTCTCGCGGCCTTCGGCGCAGGCGGTCTTGAGACCGAGCTGCGCCGCGCGGATCGCGGCGACATAGCCGCCGGGGCCGGAGCCGATGATCAGGACGTCGTAATCGTAGGTATGGTCAGCCATTCAATCGTCATCCCAGCGAATGCCGGGATCTCCCTCAGCTAAGTCGTACCTGGTGGCACGAGACCCCGGCTTTCGCCGGGGTGACGGAAACTACAGGTCGATCAGCATCCGCGTGGGATCCTCGATCGCCTCCTTGATGATCTTCAACGCGGTCACCGCCTCGCGGCCGTCGATCAAGCGGTGGTCGTAGGACAGCGCCAGATACATCATCGGGCGCACCACGATCTCGCCATTGACCACCACGGCGCGATCCTCGATCCGGTGCAGGCCGAGCACGGCGCTCTGCGGCGGGTTGATGATCGGGGTCGACATCAGCGAGCCGAACACGCCGCCGTTGGAGATGGTGAAGGTGCCGCCCTTCATGTCGGCCATCGTGAGCGTGCCTTCCTTGGCGCGCGCGCCGAAATCGGCGATGTCCTTCTCGATCCGCGCGAAGCCCTTCTTGTCGGCGTCGCGGATCACCGGGACGACCAGCCCGTTGGGGGCGCTGACCGCGACCGAGATGTCGACATAGTCGTGATAGACGATCTCGTCGCCCTCGATATAGGCGTTGGCCGAGGGGACGTCCTTGAGCGCGAGGCAGGCGGCCTTGGCGAAGAAGCCCATGAAGCCGAGCCTTATGTCGTGCTTCTTGGCGAACAGATCCTTGTATTTGGTGCGCGCCTCGATGACCGCGGTCATGTCGCAATCGTTGAAGGTGGTGAGCAGCGCGGCCTCTTCCTGCGCGCCCTTGAGGCGGCGGGCGATGGTCTGGCGCATCCGGGTCATCTTGACCCGTTCCTCGCGGCGTTCGCCGCCCGAGTCCGCCGGTGCCGCGGGGGCCTTGGCTTCCTCGGCGGGCGCTGCGGCCTGCGCCGAAGAACCGTCCTTCTTGGCCTTGGCTGCCGCGATCACGTCTTCCTTGGTCAGACGGCCGTCCCGGCCCGAACCCTCGATGGTCGAGGGATCGACCCCGTGCTCGAGCACAGCGCGGCGCACCGCGGGGCTCAGCGTGGCGCCGCCGTCCTTGGCCTGTTCCTTCGCCGGAGCGGGTGCGGGAGCGGGGGTGGGCGAAGGTGCGGGAGCCGCATCCCTGGCTTCGGAATTCTTGGCTCCGTCGTCGCTCTTGCCAGCGCCGGCGGCGCCTTCCTCGACGATCGCGAGCACCGCGCCGACCTCGACCGTGTCGCCCTCGGCGGCTTTCAGTTCCTTGATCACGCCGGCGACGGGGGAGGGAACCTCCACCGCGACCTTGTCGGTCTCGAGGCTGACGATCGCTTCATCCACCGCGACGCTGTCGCCGGGCTGCTTGAGCCATTCGCCGATGGTGCCTTCGGTGACCGATTCGCCCAGGGTCGGGACTTGGATTTCCGTAGCCATGATTTAAGTTCCTCAGCCCTTCGCGGGATTAGGGTTGGAATTGCCGTCGCGCATCGCTGCGCCGCCGTCGTTGAGACCCAGCGCCATGCTCACCAGCGAGCGCTGCTGCTCCTCGTGGCGACGGGCATAGCCGGTGGCGGGCGAAGCCGCCATCTCGCGGCCCGCATAGAGCGGACGCTTGCCGTGGTGACCGGCCTGCGTGAGCGCATCCTCGATGCGGTTCTGGACGAAGAACCAGCTGCCGTTGTTCTGCGGCTCTTCCTGACACCAGACCACGTCGTCGAGATTGCTCATCCGCGACAGACGCAGCGCCAGCGGATCGCCGGGGAAGGGGTAGATCTGCTCGATCCGGATGATCGAGACGTCGTCCAGCCCCTCCTCGTCGCGCTTCTCGATCAGGTCGTAGGCGACCTTGCCCGAACACAGCACCACGCGGCGCACCTTCTCGTCGCCGATCTCGAGCGGGTCGGAGACGATCCGCTGGAAATGCGACTTGCCGGTGAAATCGGCGACCGGGCTCTTGGCCATCGGATGGCGCAGCAGGCTCTTGGGGGTCATGATCACCAGCGGCTTGCGGAACGAGCGCAGCATCTGGCGGCGAAGCACGTGGAAATAATTCGCCGGGGTGGTGATGTTGCAGACCTGGATGTTGTCGTTGGCGCAGAGCTGCAGGAAGCGTTCGAGCCGCGCGGAGCTGTGCTCGGGACCCTGACCCTCATAGCCATGCGGCAGCAGCAGCACGAGCCCGTTGGCGCGCAGCCATTTGGCCTCGCCGCTGGCGATGAACTGGTCGATGATGATCTGCGCGCCATTGGCGAAATCGCCGAACTGCGCTTCCCACATCACCAGCGTCTTGGGATCGGCCAGCGCGAAACCGTATTCGAAGCCGAGCACGCCGTATTCGGACAGGATCGAATCATAGACCTCGAACTTGCCGTGCGGCAGCGTGGCGAGCGGGATGTATTTGCGCTCGTCGGTCTGGTCGACCCAGATCGCGTGCCGCTGGCTGAAGGTGCCGCGGCCCGAATCCTGGCCCGACAGCCTGACGCCGAAGCCCTCGGTGACGAGGCTGCCGAAGGCGAGCGCCTCGGCGGTCGCCCAGTCGAAACCCTCGCCGCTGTCGAACATCGCGCGCTTGGCCTTGAGCACGCGGCCCAGCGTCTTGTGGATGGTGACATCCTCGGGGACGGTGGTGAGCGTGCGGCCGAGGCTCGCGAACAGCTTGTCCGAGATCGCGCTCTCGACATTGCGCCGCGCGGTCTCGGGATCGGCGGGCTTGTTGAGCCCGGCCCAGCGCCCGCCGAACCAGTCGGCCTCGTCGGGGGTGTAATCCTTGGCGGCGGCGAATTCCTGTTCCAGCCGGTCGTTGAACTCGTCGCACAGCCCGTTGCGATAGCCCGCTTCGATCACGCCCTCGCTTTCGAGGCGATCACCGTAGATCACGCTGACCTTGGGGTGCGCGCGGATACTCTCGTACATCAGCGGCTGGGTGAAACTGGGCTCGTCGCCCTCATTGTGGCCGAAGCGGCGATAGCACCACATGTCGATCACGATGTCGCGGCCGAACTTGTGGCGATATTCCACCGCCAGCTTGCAGGCGAAGGTGACCGCCTCGGGATCGTCGCCATTGACGTGGAGGATCGGCGCCTGGACGCCCTTGGCCACGTCGGAGGGGTAGGGGGACGATCTGGCGAATTTGGGGCTGGTCGTGAAACCGATCTGGTTGTTGATCACGAAATGGATGCAGCCGCCGGTGTCGTAGCCGCGGATGCCGGAGAGGCCGAGGCATTCCCAGACGATGCCCTGGCCCGCGAAGGCGGCATCGCCGTGGATCAGCACCGGGAGCACCTGTTCGTGCTTGGTGAGATCGTCGCGGTTCGCCTGCTGCGCGCGCGCCTTGCCCAGCACCACCGGGTTGACCGCCTCGAGATGGCTGGGGTTGGGGACCAGGCTCATATGCACCGTGATCCCGTCGAACTCGCGGTCGGTGCTGGTGCCGAGGTGATATTTCACATCGCCCGAACCGCCGACATCGTCGGGGTTGGAGCTGCCGCCGGAAAATTCGTGGAAGATGACCTTGTAGGGCTTGGCCATGACGTTCGCGAGCACGTTGAGCCGGCCGCGGTGCGCCATGCCGTAGATGATCTCGCGCACGCCGAGCTGGCCGCCGTATTTGATCACCGCCTCGAGCGCGGGGATCATGCTCTCCCCGCCATCGAGCCCGAAGCGCTTGGTGCCGACGTATTTCTTGCCGAGGAACTGCTCGTACTGCTCGCCGCGGATCACGGCGGCGAGGATCGCGCGCTTGCCTTCCTCGGTGAACTGGATGGTTTCTTCGGGCGTCTCGAAATGGTCCTGCAGGAAGCGGCGCTCCTCGGTGTCCGAGATGTGCATGTATTCCAGCCCGACCTTGCCGCAATAGGTCGCGCGCAGCGTGTCGTAGAGCTTGCCGACGGTGACCCATTCGAAGCCGAACACACCGCCGACATAGACCTCGCGATCTTCCTGGCCCGCGAACTCGTGCCATTCGAGGCTGAGATCCTCGGGCTCCTCGCGATGCGACAGCCCCAGCGGATCGAGATCGGCGGCGAGATGGCCGCGGACGCGATAGAGCCGGATCAGCAGCATGGCGCGGATTGAATCGTCCGCCGCGCGCTCGATCGCCTTTGGGTCGGCGGGCTTGCCGGCCTGCTTCGCCGCCTGCGCGACCGCCAGCCGCATCTGCGTCGGGTCAAGCCCCTGCGTCCAGTCGTCGCCGGCACCCGAACTTTCCTGCCGCCAGCGCGGATTGTCCCAGCTGGGCCCGGGCTGGGGGCCGTCCTGGCCGCTCATCTCGGGAAGGAAATCGTGGTTCTCGTTACCCATGAGGGTCACCTTTCGCACCGGTCGTCATGACGGCATTATAGGGGCAATGCCCGGGCGGCGCGGACGGTCCCTCGAAACCGGGCCGTCCGCGCCCCGCTTCAGGCG
>JAHJWA010000325.1 GCA_018828205.1 Alphaproteobacteria bacterium | reverse complement strand
CGCCGAACTGGCGCGGATTGACGAAGATCGAGGCGACCACGTGATCGGCCTGACCGCGCGCGGCGCGGATCAGCGTGAGATGGCCCGCGTGCAGCGCGCCCATGGTCGGCACCAGCGCTACGCTCGCGCCGCTGCGGCGCAATTGCGCCACTTCGCTTCTCAACATGTCGAGACGAGTGATGGTTTGCACGCGCTATGCCCCTCCAGTATGGCCAAGTGGACTGGTGCCCTAGCCGCTAGGGCGGTACCGATAAACCGACCAATCTGCCCATCAAGATCTAAGGAACGCCCCCTCGTGCCCTCGACCCGTCCGCACCGCATCACCTTCGCCAATGAGAAGGGCGGGACGGGCAAGTCGACCACCGCGGTGCATATCGCGGTCGCGCTGGCCTATTCGGGCAAAAGGGTGGTGGCCTTCGATCTCGATCACCGCCAGCGCACGATGGACCGCTATTTCGAGAACCGCATCGAGACCGCGAAGAAGCGCGGGATCGAGCTGCCCGGCGCCGAATGCCATGTCGTCGGCGATTGCGAGGCCGAGGCCTTCGAGGCGCTGGTGACCGAGAAGGCCGCGGGCGCCGATTTCATCCTCGTCGATACGCCGGGCCGCGACGATCCGCTGGCGCGCCACAGCGCCGGCCAGGCCGATACGCTGGTCACCCCGATGAACGACAGCTTCGTCGATTTCGATCTCATCGGGCAGGTCGAGGGCGACAGCTTCAAGGTCAAGAAACTCTCCTTCTACGCCGAGCTGATCTGGGAAGCGCGAATCCAGCGCGGCCGGGTGCAGATCGAGGAGAGCCGCCCGCCAATGGACTGGGTCGTGGTCCGCAACCGCAGCGGCTACACCGAGGCGCGCAATATGGCGCGGCTCGAGAAGGCGCTCGGCGAGATGGCCAAACGGGTCGGTTTCCGCGTCGCCAAGGGCTTGTCCGAGCGGGTGGTCTATCGCGAGCTGTTTCCTTCGGGCCTCACGCTGCTCGACAAGGGTCATCTGGGCGATCTGGGCACCAGCCATCTGGTCGCGCGGCAGGAATTGCGCGGACTGGTCGCCAGCCTGCGGCTTCCCGGGCTCGCCGGATCCGAGGCTGCCGCGGCATGATGCGCGCCCTGGTCATCGCGGCGGTGATCGCGCTGGCCTGCCGGCTGCTGCTCGGCAAATACCCGTGGCAATATCTCCGGACCCGTTCGGCCGGGGGGCGACAGCTCGCGCAGGCGCGGCGCCTTCTGGGGGTCAGCCCGCAGGCCAGCCGCAGCGAGATTCGCGAGGCGCATCGTCGCATGGCTGCCATATTGCATCCGGATAGAGGCGGCAGCACCGCCAAGCTTGCCGAGGTCAACGCCGCGCGCGACCTCTTGCTTGCCAGATTACCAACTGATTCCATCGATTAGACACCGGAGCCCTTTGCATGACACACCAGTTCGACCCCACCGTGCTGCGCGAATACGATATTCGCGGGATCATCGGCGAGACGCTGGGCCCCGACGATGCCCGCGCGATCGGGCGCGTGTTCGGCTCGATGCTGCGCGAGGCGGGCGGCAGAAGGGTCGCGGTGGGCTATGACGGGCGGGTCAGCTCGCCGATCCTCGAACACGCGCTGGTCGAGGGGCTCAACGCGAGCGGCTGCGATGTCGTGCGGATCGGCATGGCGGCGACCCCGATGCTTTACTATGCCGAGGCGTCAGACGAGCAAATAGATGGCGGCATTGAGATAACCGGCAGCCATAATCCCGCCAATTACAACGGCTTCAAGCTGGTATTCCAGGGGCGTCCGTTCTTCGGCGCCGATATCACCAAGCTCGGGGAACGCGCCGCCGCCGGCGAATGGATGGACGGCACCGGCCAGGCCGAAAGCCGCGCGGTGATGCCCGCCTATATCGACCGGCTGCTCGCCGCTCTCGACGGCGTCGACCCCGAGGCGCTCGGCGCCATGCGGATCGGCTGGGACGCGGGCAATGGCGCCGCCGGACCCGCGCTCGAACAGCTCGTCGCCCGGCTCCCCGGCGAGCATCACCTGCTCTACACCGAGGTCGACGGCACTTTCCCCAACCACCATCCCGACCCCACGGTCGAGGCCAATCTCGAGGATCTGCGCGCGCTGGTCGCCGAGAAAGCGCTTGATTTCGGGATCGCCTTCGACGGCGACGGCGACAGGATCGGTGCGATCGACGGCGAGGGCCGCGTCGTCTGGGGCGACCAGCTGCTGATGATCTACGCCGAGGATGCTCTGTCGCGTCATAGGGGCGCCACCGTGATTGCCGATGTCAAAGCCAGTCGTGCGCTGTTCGACCATGTCGCGCAATGCGGCGGCGTGCCGTTGATGTGGAAGACCGGCCACTCGCTGATCAAGTCGAAGATGAAGGAGACCGGCAGCCCGCTGGCGGGCGAGATGAGCGGCCATGTGTTCTTCGCCGACGACTATTACGGCTATGACGACGCGCTCTACGCGGGGGTCCGGCTGATGGCCGCCAGCGCGCGGCTGGGGCGTTCGGTGACGCAATTGCGCGGCGCGATGCCGGCGATGGTCAACACCCCCGAGATGCGCTTCCAGGTCGACGAGAGCCGCAAGTTCGCCGCCATCG
>JAHJWA010000324.1 GCA_018828205.1 Alphaproteobacteria bacterium | reverse complement strand
GATCGCTGCAGCGATCAGGTCGCGCAGCTTGAGATAGACGGGCTTGGACTGGTTGCTCATCGCATTTCCTAACGGGTACGCTGCTGCAGTGCCATAATACAGCGCGGCGCGCAAGGTTCCGAGCTCGAGCCCGATATCGGCCCCGCAAGCGGTCGCGGCTGTAACTAATGCTTCACATGGTGGCGCGAGTCGCTAGGGTGCGCGCGGTTGGGAGGCCTGGCACGCAAGATCAGGTCGGTACGCAAAGGGTTGGAATTTCCATGGTCGAGGGCACTTTCTTCACATTCGGCTCCACATTCGAGATGTGGGCATTCAGGATAGCGGTGATCGCTCTCGCCAGCTTCCTGATCGGCGGCGTGGTTCTCGTCACCCGCCCCCAGGAAGAAGTCATCGGCCACCCCAAGGGGCTGTTCTTGCTGTTCATGGCGGAAATGTGGGAGCGCTTCTCCTATTACGGCATGCGTGCCCTGCTGATCTTCTATCTCGTCCAGCACTGGCTGTTTTCCGACAGCGAAGCTTCTATCATTTATGGTGCCTATACGGCGCTGGTCTACATCACCCCGGTCTTGGGCGGGTATCTTGCCGACCGCTACATCGGGCAGCGCAAGGCCGTTCTCTTCGGCGCCGTCCTGCTGACGATCGGCCACTTCTTCATGGCCTTCGAAGGCGGCGGTGGTCAGGACGATCCGATCATCAACGTGTTCTGGCTCGCGCTGGCGCTGATCATCGTGGGCTCCGGCTTCCTCAAGGCGAACATCTCGGTCATCGTCGGGCAGCTCTATTCGCGCACCGACGTCCGCCGCGATCCGGCCTACACCATCTTCTACATGGGCATTAACGTCGGCGCGGCGACCGCCTCGATCATCTGCGGCTATCTCGGCCAGACCTATGGCTGGCAGTACGGCTTCGGCCTCGCCGGCTTCGGCATGCTGATCGGCCTTGTCTTCTTCGTGCTCGGCAAACCGCTGCTGCTCGGCAAGGGCGAGCCCAAGGATCCCGAAAAGATCAAGGGTTTCAAGGAGTGGGCGATCTATGGTGCCGGTCTGGCCATGGTCCTGCTGTGCTGGGCGGCGATCCAGTACCAGGAAATGGTCGGCTATGTGGTCGGCGGTTTCGGTGGTGGACTGGTACTCTACGTGCTGTTCACCGCGGTCACCAAGCTCGCACCGGAAGAGCGTGACCGCATCTTCGCGGCGATGTTCCTCATCCTGACCTCAATCGTTTTCTGGGCGCTGTTCGAACAGGCCGGCTCTTCGCTCAACCTGTTCACCGATCGTCACGTCGACACTCAGGGCGTGAACGCCTCGATGTTCCAGTCGATCAACGCGATCTATATCGTGCTGCTCGCACCCGTCTTCGCCTTCACTTGGCAGACGCTGGCCCGGAAGGGCCTGGAGCCGTCGACGCCGCTCAAGTTCGGGCTCGCCGTCATCCAGGTAGGTCTCGGCTTCCTCGTCCTGGTGTGGGGTTCGGAAACCGCAGGTCTCAATGTGCCGACGCCGGTCCTTTTCATCTTCCTGGTCTATCTGCTGCACACCACCGGCGAACTCTGCCTGTCGCCGGTCGGTCTGTCGGCGATGAACAGGCTGAGCCCGACGCATATGGCCAGCCTCATCATGGGTACCTGGTTCTTCGCCTCGGCGACGGGCAATTTCGCCGCGGGCCTGATCGCCTCGGCGACCGGTGGCGAAGGCGTCGGCGAGGAAGCGGGCAAGCAGGTCGTGCTCGACGTCTACAGCACGGTCGGCTGGTACGCGGTCGGGATCGGTGTCGCGGTCATGGTGGTCAGCCCGCTGATCAAGAAGCTGATGCATCTCGACACGCTGGTGGACGACAATGTCGGCGACGATCTCGAGGGCCAGACGCAGGCCGGGATCGAGGCGCAGGAGGCCGGGGTGCACCCCGCCACCGCGCCGCAGATCCCCGGCGCGCCCGGCAGCACCCGCCGATAAGACTATCGAGGAGGCCGGGGCGCGACGCTCCGGCCTCTTTCAATTCCGCTACGACTTCACGAGACGAAACGAGGGGCACGATGAGACTTCCAGCCAGATTAGCGGCATGCCTGTTGGCGAGCAGCGCGCTCGCCGCCTGCGCCACCACCGATGGCGCCGACCGCAGCGCCGCACCCTCCAGCGCCGCGACCCAGACCGGCACGCCCTACGCCTCGACCTACAGCGCCTATCCCGGGCGCCCGACCGCGCTGGTCGGCGCGACCGTCTTCGACGGGACCGGCGGGCAGATCGACAATGGCACCGTGCTCTTCCGCGAGGGCAAGGTGGTCGCGGTCGGCGATTCCTCGCTCTCGACCGAAGGCTACGACCGCGTCGACGCCACCGGCAAGTTCGTGACCCCCGGGGTGATCGACATCCATTCGCATCTCGGCGATTATCCGACCCCCAGCGTCGAAGCCCATTCGGACGGCAATGAGGCGACCAGCCCGACGACCCCCGAAGTCTGGGCGGAACACTCGGTCTGGCCGCAGGATCCGGGCTTTTCGCGCGCGCTTGCCAATGGCGGCGTGACCAGCCTGCAGATCCTTCCCGGCTCGGCCAATCTGACCGGCGGGCGCACGGTGACGCTCAAGAACGTCGCCGCGCGGACGGTGCAGGGGATGAAGTTCCCCGGCGCGCCTTACGGCATGAAAATGGCCTGCGGCGAGAATCCCAAGCGCGTCTACGGCGGTCGGGGGCGGATGCCCTCGACCCGCATGGGCAATTTCGCGGTCAACCGGCAGATGTGGCTCGATGCCAAGGCCTATGACGGCGAAAAGCGCGATCTGGGCAAGGAAACGCTCAAGGGCGTTCTCGACGGCGAGATCCTCATTCACAACCACTGCTACCGTGCCGACGAGATGGCGCTGGTGCTCGATATGGCCAAGGAAATGGGCTATAAGGTCACCGCCTTCCACCACGCGGTCGAGGCCTACAAGATCGGCGATCTGCTGCGCGAGAACGACGTTTGCAGCGCGATCTGGGCCGATTGGTACGGCTTCAAGATGGAAGCCTATGACGGCATCCTCGAGAACGCCGCGCTGCTCAACCAGGCCGGTGCCTGCGTGGTCATCCATTCCGACGACGCCAACGGCATCCAGCGTCTCAACCAGGAAGCCGCCAAGGCGCAGGCCGCCGGCCGCCGGATGGGGATGGATATCTCCGACGGCGACGTGATCGGCTGGATCACGCTCAACGCCGCCAAGGCGATGGGCATCGCCGACCAGACCGGCAGCCTCGAGGCGGGCAAGATGGCCGATGTGGTGCTGTGGAACGGCGATCCGCTCTCGGTCTATTCGCGCCCCGAAAAGGTCTGGATCGACGGCGCGCTGATGTTCGACGCGCTCGACCCCAAGCGCCGCCCGGTGAGCGATTTCGAGCTCGGCCAGCCCGGTGAAGGAGACGTCAAATGATCAAGCGCACGCTTCTCGCCGCCGCTGCGGCCTGTGCCATCGCCGTCCCCGCCGCTGCGCAGGATTTCACCATCACCAACGCGCGCGTCGCCACCGGCGACGGCAGCGAGCCGATCGAGAACGGCCATGTCGTCGTGCGCGGCGGCAGGGTGGTTTCGGTCGGCGCCGGCGCACCCGCTGCCGGCGGGACCGCCATCGATGCCGAGGGTCGCTGGGTCACCCCCGGCCTCTTCGCCACCGTCACCACGCTCGGCCTCTCCGACGTCGGCGCGGTCAGCGAATCGAACGATACGCAGGCAAGCGATTCGCCCTTCAGCGCCGCGCTCGATGCCGCCCCGGCGATCAATCCCAGCTCGCAGCACATCCTCGTCCACCGCGCCGCCGGCGTGACTCGCGCCGCCAGCGTGACCATGCCCGCAAGCTCGATCTTCGGCGGGCAGGGGGCGATCATCGATCTCGGTGCCGATCCGCAGGCGGTGGTGCGTCCGCGCGCCTTCCAGGTCGTGGCGCTGGGCGAGAGCGGCGCCCGGCTCGCGGGCGGCAGCCGCACCGCGACGCATGCGCTGCTACGCAACGCGCTGCGCGAGGCGACGCAGTTCGGCGAGGATGCGAGCATTCCGGGCCGCGCCGCGCGCCCGGCCGATATCCGCACCGGCGACGATCTGCCGATCGATCCGCGCATGGCGGGCGATGACGCGGTGCGCGGCGACGATGTCCTGCTCACCCGCTTCGACGCCGCCGCGCTGGTTCCGGTCGTTCGCGGCGAACAGCCGCTCTATGTCGCGGTGGAACGCGCTTCGGACATCCGCAGCGTCCTCGCGCTGCGCAGCGAGTTCCCGTCCCTCGACCTCGTGCTCGTCGGCGCCAGCGAAGGCTGGCT
>JAHJWA010000049.1 GCA_018828205.1 Alphaproteobacteria bacterium | reverse complement strand
TGCTCTTCAACTCCTTCAGAGCCAGGAAATTCCAAGATGGTTTGGCCCATGCGCGAGCTCGCCGCCAAGGAAGCCCTGCACCAGAATAAGTGCCGCCATCGAGAAGATAGCCGTACGCAGCCATGCGCGGCTCTGGCTCGGCCTGCTCGCGAGGTATGCCATCGCACTACCGAGAACCGCGATCAGCATACCGTTCCATCGATGCACCTGCATGACGGTATCGCCGCCGAACCACAGCCCGGTGTGGATCCATCCGAACAGTGCGGCTATCACCGCACCGGCCGCTCCGCCGTAGACGAGTACGCGCACCGCACTTTCCAGGCCCGCTCCTTTCCGGCGCATCACGAACAATTCGGTGGCCGCAGCCATGAGAAACAAGGCGACCGGAAAGTGGATGGTAGCTGGGTGCATCTTCTTCAGGACGGCAATGACGCCGGTTTCGCCTTCACCTGAATGGCCACCGACTTCGTCATGACCCCCGCTCGCTTCATCGTGCGCGCCGGAGGGTTCGCCAGCAACTGCGGTCTCACCCATCTGCGCCATGTCCGCCTGGTCGTGCGCATCGCCATTGGTGGCAGCAGGCGCGGCGCTCGTCTCTTCGCCGTGCTTTTCGTCGCCATGAGCCTGAACGGGTCCGACGAAGAGCAGGCTGGCGGCGAGCAGCGCCAAAAATGAGGGGGCTTTCATGTCTCGTATGTCTCCCGGCCCGGCAATTGTAGTAAGACCTATGTGCCTGATACGCGCGGCAGCTTCCCGCCCCTCATATTTATTTGGCAATATGTTGTCCGAGCTGATCGTCCGCCAGATCACGCATATCGGACCTCATCGCGAGAACTGGCAAACGCCGGAAAGGAGTCTTCACGGCTTGCGTGGCGGAGCGAGATGAATTCTGCCTATACTCGCAGGATGTGAGGTTCAGGCGGCTTTTCGCCGCTTTGCGCGGCGGCGGATCCGGGGCATCCGGTTGGCGAGCAACACAAAGCCCGAGAGGGCGATGATTGTACCACCGATGCCGAACAAGAGTAGCCACCAGCTGTTGATACGGTCGCGCTCGGTCCAGTCCATGATGTGAAGGCCCCAGATGAAATCGAACAGGCGCCAGGTATCGCTGCGCGCCGCCCCGAGGGTACCGCTGGCAGCATCGATGTAGATGCGCGTCGAAGCCTCGTCAGTATAGGTGACCTGCCAGGCTGGAAAGGGTCCGCGGAACTCGGTCCCGACCGGCTCATCGATAATCCGCGCGGCCTCGATCGTCGTTCGTGGTCCGGTCCAGGCGCGCAGGGCAATGGATTTGGCCTCTTCAGCCGAAATGGGAGAGAGCTTTTGTCCCGACGAGGGATCGTGAAGGCTAACAGTCCCGTCGATCTTTCGGACCTCGGTGACCGCCTTGCCGTCGAGCGAACGCATCGTTACCGCCGCAAGAGTGCCGTCATTTGCGACCCAGGCCGGGAGCGGGGCGTCAGCGGGCAGCGCTTCTTGTTCACGCAAGACGACATGTTCGGAGCGAACCTCTTCCAGGTCGAGAAACGACATGAGGGCGCCGGTGCCCATCCACAAGAGAACCTGGACACCGACGAAAATCGCCAGCCACCTATGGATCTTGCTGCCGAGCACATGCAGGCGCAGCTTCAAGGACGGCGTTGCCAACCGGTGCTACCTCTTCGAAAACCTTGGTCAGTTGCGCGGTGCGCGCGACGAGGAATGGTACTGAACGATCTTCCAGCCATCGGCATCGTGAGCGAGAACCGATGTCGCCACGCCGTCGCGCTCGATCACCCGGCCATCGCTAAGTTCGATGCGGTAACCGTAAGTCTCGTAGGCATAGGCCATGTGTCCCATCCGCGTGACGGTCAGGGTAGGATCGGAGAACGTAAAGCTCACGATCGCGTCGAGCTCGGGCCCGAGGTGATGCTCCATGTAATTTGTAAAACTGCCTTCGGCCTTGCCGTTCTCGAAAATCGCCGATTCCTCGGCAAAGAGCGCGCCCATCGCTTGCGCATCGCGCGCTTCAAGAGCGGTGCGATAGGCCTTGATGGCGTTCTCCGCGCCCGCCACGTCATCGGCGGAGGCTTCCATGTCCTGCATCTGATGGCCTGCATGGGATGAATGATCCATTTGCTGGGCCCATGCGGGCGCAGGTATCAGCGCAAGGGCGAGCGCGGTCGACGCAATACGTGTAAAAGTCTTGGTCATTTTGTTGTAATCCTTTTCTCAAAAGTCAGAACCAGAACCGCACACCGACGACATAGTTGGTGACGCTCGGATCCTCTCCGGCGGCACGCGCGTAATCGGCGCTGTCGCCGATGCGCCATTCCTGCGAAACGCCGACATAGGGCGCGAATTCGCGTGCGAACTCGTAGCGAAGACGCAGACCTGCCTCGATCCGGTCAAGGCCGGCGCCGATACCCAGTTCGGGAATGTCCTGTGCCGAAAGCGCGATTTCGGCACGCGGCTGAAGGATCAACCGCTGGGTGATACGTTGGTCAAGTTCGCCTTCGATCCGCGCCGTCACATCCCCCTTGGTGGAGACAAAGGCTGCGGCATCGACCTCGAAACGGTACGGCATGAGGCCCTGAATACCGATGACCGCGTGAGTGCGTTCGGGGCCGGTCAAATCCTGGCGAACACCCGCTTGAAAATCGAAGAAGGGCGCGATGGCGCGGCTCCAGAGAGCCTGGACCTCCGCGCCCTCGACGGGCTCCCCGAAGCTGCCTTCGCCCTCGGACTTGAACCAGAATTTGTCGATATCGCCGCCATAATAGCCCTGGATGTCCCACAGATATCCATCCGCACCCTCGCGGGCGCGGTATTCAAGCCGGTCGCCCTGGAACCAGAAGCGCATACCGCCGTCGGTCTCGCGGATGAGTTCGCGACGCGCTTCGTTCATGGCCTCCTCGCCCCAGATTGCGACCGCCGCTCGGGCGGCACCACTTCCAGCCTCGGGAGGAGGCGGCAGCAGCGGAATATGATCGTCCGAGCCCATCTGCATCGCCGAATGATCCATGCCCTGCATGTCCTGCGAACCAGTCTGCCCATGGTTCATCTGGCTGTGATTGATTTGTCCAGGGCCCATCGGCGGGTTGCCGGCTTCTGCCTGCCCCATCTCCCCGTGGTTCATCTGCGAATGTTCGATCGCGCCCTCGGCAGGCTTGTCTTGCTGCACCGAGCCATGATCCATTCCGCCGCGGCCTTCGAGCGACGACTCCTGGCCGGCAGCCTCCATCGGCATCGTCATGCCCCCATGAGCATCACCCTCGGTCATCGAACCATGATTCATGGTCGCCTGATCCATCTCGGAGTGATCCATGGTGGAGTGGTCCATCGTCGAATGGTCCATGGCAGTTTCAGATTGGGCCGCTGGTTCGCATGCCCCTTCGGTTACCGGATGCCCCATCGCGCGATGGCGCTCGGCTTCCTCCTCGCACTTTGTCTTGACATCAGCCTGCGCCTCGGCGCTCTGCTGCGGCTCCGCCGCCGAGTGACCGGCGTGCTGCGCCGTGGCGGGAGAGGCGAGAACCGAGCCGGCTGCGACCGAGGCGAGCAGGCTGGAAATAACTATCTTCATGCGCCTTCTCCGACCGGGTTGGCAACCGTGACGATCTGAAACATCCCGGCATGCATGTGATAGAGAAGGTGGCAGTGAAAGGCCCAGTCGCCCGGCTCGTCCGCGGTCAGGTCGAACTGCGCGCTGCCGCCCGGCTGCACGTTAACCGTGTGCTTGAGCGGCTGGCGATCGGCAGGTGCGCCGTTGACCAGTTCGAAAAAGTGTCCGTGCAGATGGATCGGGTGCGCCATCATCGTGTCGTTGATCAGCTTGACGCGCACGCGCTCGTTGTAGGCGAAACGGATCGGCTCGTCGGAGACGGCGGAGAACTTCTTGCCGTCGAACGACCACATGTAGCGTTCCATGTTCCCGGTGAGATGGATTTCCATCCGCCGCGAGGGAGTCCGGCCCTCCTTATGAGGTGTCAGCGAGCGTAGCTTGCGATAATCAAGCGTGCGGTGGGGGACATCGGCGAGACCGATGCCGGGATCGCCCATACGGTCGACCGGGTTCATCGAGACCATGTCGAGACCAGGCCCGACCTTCACATCGGGAGGCAGGAGCGAGGTATCACGCATCTGCATACCCGACATTCCGGCCATGCTTGCCATATCGGATTCGCCGGACGAACCATGATCCATCCCTGCCATATCGCCGCCACTGCTGTGGTCCATTCCGGACATGCCGGCATCGTCGCCGGAGCCATGGTCCATGCCGCTCATGCCCATGTCGGCCATGGTCAGAAGCGGGGGATCGCGCAGCGGCGGAATGGCCGCGCGCGCGCCAGGCGCGCTCGCAAGCGTTGCGATGCCCATGCCCGAGCGGTCCATCGACTCGGCCACCAGCGTGTAGGCCTGCTGCTCACCCGGCGTCACGACGACGTCGTAGGTCTCCGCGACGCCGATCTGGAACTCGTCCACTTCGACCGGCTCGACGTTCTGCCCGTCCGCCTGAACAACGGTCATCGGCAGGCCTGGAATGCGAATATTGAAGAATGTCATGGCCCCGGCATTGATGAAGCGCAGCCGCACGCGCTCGCCCGGACGGAAGAGGTATTCAAGATTGTCGAGCGGACCATGGCCATTCAGCAGATATGTATAGGCCGCGCTCGACACGTCGAGGATGTCGGTCGGCATCATGCGCATTCTGGCCCACATCCGGCGATCCTCGCCCGAAAGCGGGTAGTCGTCGGTCCAGGTATTCTGGTTGTAATTGAAGTAGCCTTCGCCCTTCTTGAGCTTGTCGAAAATCGTGTGCGGTGACATCTCGCTGAATTCGCTGAGCACCACGATATATTCGCGGTCGGCCTGTACAGGATCGGGTCCCGCCGGATCCACCACGATAGCGCCGTAGTGTCCAGCCTGCTCCTGCAGGCCGCTATGCGAGTGCCACCAGTAGGTGCCCGACTGGCGCACCGGGAATTCCGCAGTGAAGGTTTCGCCCGGTTTGACGCCGGGAAAACTCACACCTGGCACCCCGTCGAGTTCGAACGGTACAAGCAATCCGTGCCAGTGGATCGATGTGTCTTCCTCGAGCTGGTTATGGACGTTCAATCGGACGGTCGTGCTTTCCTTCAAACGCAATAAGGGGCCGGGGATCGTGCCGTTGATCGCGATTGCTCCGCCACGCCTGTTGCCGGTCGCGAAGGCAGACCGCGCGACAGTGAGGTCGATGTTCGGGCCAGCCACCTCGTCGAGCCCCTTGCGGGCATTTCCCGCAAGGAGGTCCGCGCCGCGGGCCCAGGCCGGCATTGCCCCGGCAAGGCCGAGCAGGCCCATTCCCCCTGCTCCGGCTCCGAGAAACTTGCGTCGATTGACGGCGATCATAAAGAGGCTCCTGACATCACGTTTACCGTCCCTTACGCGCGCGAAAGTCCCACCCCTCAAAGTTTCTCGAAGCGTTCTTTCAATCTGTTGCGCGCGCGATAGACGCGCGTTTCGATCGCTTTTTCGGTCGTGCCGAGAAGGTCGGCCGCCTCGGCCTGGCTGCGCCCCTCGATACTCACGAGCACGAGCGCTTCGCGCAGGCGCACCGGCATACGCGCGATCTCGGCAAGGGCGAGACTGAGTTCCTCCCTGGAAACGGCCAGCGCTTCAGGTCCAGGATGCTCGTCCGCAATGGTGTAAAGCTCATCGCTACCCATGAAGCCGAAGAAGCCGGCGACCTTGCGCCTGCGCAAACGGTCCCGGCAGCGGTTGAGGACCACGGTCGTCAAATAGGGTGCGATCGGCTTGTCAGGGTCAAGACGATGGCGCGTCAGCCACACCGATGCGAGACTGTCCTGAACCACGTCCTCGGCCTGGGAAGGAGAGGAAAGCATGCGTGTCGCCAACGCAAGCAGCCGCCCGGTCTCGTGTTCGACCAGCTGGCTGAAGGCCCGCTTGCTTCCGGCCCGTGCCTGCGAAACAAGGGCTTTATCAGGATTGTCGTTCGCCCCTGCCACGCGTTTCAGTCGCGCGGGTTGCGGGTGAGGGCTTCGGACACCTTGCGGTCGAACTGGCGTTGCTGGTCTGGATCGAGAATCTCGCGCATATCGAAGACGTGGCGCACGGTCGCTTTCTGCAGGTCGCCCATGCGCGTATGCACCTCGTCGATCGCGGCCGAAACCTCGGGGCCGTACTCATGCTCATTTTCCATAGCCTGGGCGAGCCGGGCATTTGCGGCGCGCGCCGATCCTTCAAGCCGCGCCCGCTCGACAGCGAAACGCGCTTCGAGCGCATCGAGACGCTGCTCCTGATCGGCGGTGAGAGCGAGCTCGTCATGCACGAAATCGTGCAGTCCAGAGCCAGCTTCGTGATTGGCCCAGCGATCCGCGGCAAGAGCGCCGAGACACCCTGCGAGTGCTGCCAGCAGCACCGCTAGAATAATATGCGTCGTCTTCAAATCTTATGGCTCCACGTGGAGGAGCGCTGATGGCGACAGCTGCTCGCCCAGGATCAGACTCTCGCCGAACGGCGCCGGTGATGCACCAAAGCCCCCGGGCCATTCGCTGGCTCCCGCGCCCGCCCCGAGCCCCACGACGAAAAGACCGGCAAACAAAGCCGCCCGCCGACGGCGATCGGCAATTTCACCGAGCTGTCCGGCGCGTTGCCAGACACCATCCATGAAGTCAGCAGGGACTTCGCTGGCAGCGGTGGCGGACAGCGACCCGAGCACCGCATCAAGAGACTGATTGTCACGCATCCGAAAAACTCCTGTGGGTTGCACCTGTCCTATACGCGCTCGTCTGCACAAACCCTTAAACTCCTTTTTTTGAGGGAATGACCGCAGTCGTACGTAATCGAGATGGGTCTGTCAGAAACGGGGCGCATCCGGGATGAATGGGAGCCAAGTCGTGAATAATGCCGCCGCGCCCGAAAATCGCCGCGATTTCACACCTTTGCTGGGCAAGAGCTTCCTTACGCCGCTCTACGACCGGGCAATCGGTATATTCACCCGCGAAAATCTCTGGCGACAAAAGATCGTCGAACATCTGCATCTCGCGCCGGGCGACCGGGTCATCGATGTGGGCAGCGGGACCGGCACCCTTCTCAAGGCCTTGATGACGGATTGTCCGGAAGCCGGGCTGATCGGTGTCGAACCCGACCCGGCTGCGCTCGCGATTGCCCGCCGCAAATTCGGCGCAGGAGCCGATCTCATCAAATGGCACAACGGTTTTCTCGGCAACCTCGAGTTGCCCAAAGGATGGCGACCCAACAAGATCGTGAGCAGCCTGGTTCTCCACCAGGTCCCCTTGCGCGAGAAACAGGCTATCCTCGAAACCATCGAGACCCTGCTCGTGCCGGGCGGGACAGTCTTGATTGCAGATTACATGAAACAGGACAGCCACCTCATGCGCGCTCTCTTCAGGGCGACGGTCCAGTCGCTCGATGGTGTCAGCGACACGCAACCAAGCGCAGACGGCGAAGTCGAAAAACTGTTTGCCGAGATTTTCTCGGAGCCCCGGTTGCTTGACCGGATTCCCACAGTGACCGGGGCAATCTCGCTCTGGCGCGGGTACAAGAAAGGAATTGCGCAATGATTTCAAGGAAGGCTTCGGTGCTCCGGCGGCCGGTCGCCGTCGCGGCGCTGCTGGTGCTGGCAGCCTGTTCCAACGTGGCACAGGCGGCGACCTATACGATGTACCGCGATCCCGGATGCGGTTGCTGCCTCAGCTGGGCAGGCCATGTTGAAGAAGGTATGGAAGCCAAGGTCGCATCGGTCGACAGCAACGACATGGCGGCAATCAAGACCGCGCGGGGCGTACCCCAGGAGTTGTGGTCATGCCACACGATGGAAGTCGACGGATACATCATCGAAGGCCACGTGCCTACCGAAGCCGTTGCCAAGCTGCTGCGCGAACGTCCCGCCGGTGTTGCAGGCCTATCGGTTCCGGGAATGCCATTGGGATCGCCCGGCATGGAGGCCGGAGGGCGGAACCAGCCCTACGAGGTCATTGCCTTTGGCCCGGGGGGACAGCGCGTCTTTGCATCTTATCCGTGACTGTGGGGAGCCTGCAACGGAGGTCTCAGGAACCATCGCGCCAACGATGTGCAGCGGATTGCTTGCGGGGGACCGACACAAACCCGGGTGGACCGGGATGGGCGCAACGACGCCTGCCGATTATCCCGCCGGGCCTGGGGTTGGCTGCCCCCACCAGCCCCAGACCCTTCAATTTGTGACTGTGCGACAATCGCGAAAGAGGAGAAAAACGTTGGAACAACGATCGATCAAGAGTTCGATACTCGTATGGGGCTGGACGCTCAGCCTGCTACTGCTTCTCAGCTATCTCCTTTGCGTCGCTTTCGGACTGCTCGCGCCCGAGCGATTTCACATGCATGAAGCCTGGGCGCCGCTCCTTCCGTGGTTCGAATGGCTGACCCTGTCGGGGTTCCTCGCAGGCGCGGCGGGTAGCTTTCTCTATGGCTGGTACATCGCTGTTCCGCTTCACCGGTTTTTCCAGAATCGATATGCATAATTCGGCCTGATCGAGCATAGCGCGCCCATACAAAGAGGCATGCATAGCAAGTGAAAGCTGACCCAATTGGGCGGGTTGTCAGAATTACTAAAGAAAGAGACCACGCGATTTTCAAGACATGGAGGCACGCTTCTTATCGGGGTCGACGACGATGGAAGCTTCGCCGGCATCGAAGAGGATATGCAGACGCTCAAGCATGCCAATCGGGACGGTTTCGAGCGCATCCTGATGGACCTTGCGAAGGATGGGTTCGGAGGTCACGCGTGTGCTTTGATCCATTGCCGGTTTCATCAAGTGGACGAGAAGACGGTATGCAGGATTATCGTCGAACGGAGTGTCGACCCCGTCTATCTCGTGGAGGGCGGCATCGCACGCCTTATGTTGCGTGTCGGCAACAGCACGCGAGAGCTCGACGTGCGCGAGGCGCAGGCGCACCTCCGCAACCGGACTCCCGGTTAACCCTGATGTGTCTTCACGCCATTCGATAAAGATCGCTAAACGGTTTTCGATATTTCTCGTGGTGCTTCGAGGTTCTCGTGCTGCAGTTGGTCGTAGCCGTCGACGCGAGATTGGTTGCAACCTGTGTCGCAAATCGCATGTTCTAGTCACAAAGCCCGCCCGAAGACGGCTCGCGCCCCTCTAAATTTTTTTGAGGGATAGGCCGCTTCCCAACGTACTGTCTGGCATGATGTTTCTCGGATGGGAGGACGTCGACAGGGGAACGACTTGCAGACAGATGGCGCCAATCAACACGGCGAGAGTGCGGACTCGATAACACTGCTGGGCGGTGTCGCGATGGGAACCGGCGTCATGATCGGCGCGGGGATCTTCGCCCTGACCGGACAAATCGCCGAACTCGCTGGACCCCTGTTTCCGCTCTCTTTTATAGCCGGCGCGCTTGTCACTTCGCTGGCTGCTTACAGCTACATCAAGATGTCGAATAAATGGCCTTCATCTGGCGGCATCGCGATGATTTTGCAAAAGGCATACGGGCCCGGCGTCATAGCGGCGTCAGCCTCGCTGCTGATGGCCCTTTCGATGGTAATCAATGAAAGCCTGGTTGCCCGGACTTTCGCGACATATGCGCTGCGTCCATTCAGCCTCGAGAGCACCGGATGGCTTGTTTCTCTAGCGGCGCTAGCGCTCATCATCTTCGCTTATTTCGTCAACGCGGCAGGCAACAGATCGGTAAGCGGGTTTTCACTTGTCATGTCGGCGATCAAGATCGGCGGCATCGCCGTGTTCGCAGTCGCGGCGATCTGGGCCAGCGGCTTTTCGTCAGGCGCTTTCTCGGGGCCTGTAGCGCTCACAAATGCGGAAGCTCTGCTGGCCTCAGTTGCCTTTTCGATCCTAGCATTCAAAGGCTTCACCACGATCACCAATAGCGGTGGCGAAATCGTTGCTCCGCATAAGAACGTCGGTCGCACGATCATGATCTCGATCGCCGTGTGCATCGTGGTCTATCTGCTCGTCGCGGTAGCCGTGGGCTCGAGCCTCAGTATTTCCGACATCGTCGTGGCCCGCGATTACTCGCTGGCAGCAGCGGCGCGCCCGGCACTGGGCGAACTGGGCTTTTATTTCACCGTGGCGATCGCCATCGCTGCCACCACTTCGGGTGTGATCGCGAGCGTTTTTGCCGTGTCACGCATGCTTACAATGCTGACGGACATGAAGATGATCCCGCACAGCCATTTCGGCATGAGCGGCGGGATCCGCAGCCATATGCTGGTTTACACCGTTGTCGTCGCAGGCACGCTCGCCGTCCTGTTCGACCTGTCGAGGATCGCCTCGCTGGGGGCCTTTTTCTATCTGGTGATGGATATGCTGGTCCATTGGGGCGTCTTCCGGCACCTGCGCGAGGAAGTCGGTGCGCGCGCCTCGATACTCCTTGCAGCGCTCGCGGCAGACGGCGTTGTCCTTGTCGCCTTTACTGTCGCCAAGCTGCGCAGCGATCCTGCTGTCGTTATCTACGCAGTGATCGGCATCGCCGCCGTCTTCGTGGGCGAGTGGATATTTCTTTCGCGCAAGTCAGGAGCGTCCGCTTCCCCCGACAGCAATCAATCAGGAAAGGCGGGATGATCGCAATTTTTCTTTCCAGTTGGGGAGCTTTTGAAGCGAGCTCATTCCGCGACAATGCCTGGTTGTCGGCGTCAGTCATGATTTTCAAGCCAACTCGAGGGAGCGGTTTATCATGAGCCGAGCGGCGACAGTTTACCGGATGGTAATGGACGAGCATGTCTGTCCCTACGGGCTTAAGACCATCGACCTTCTCAAACGGCAAGGTTTCGAAGTTAACGACCACCATCTTACCAGCAGGGAAGAGACCGACGCCTTCAAGGAAAGACACGACGTCGAAACCACGCCGCAGACCTTTATCAAGGATGAGCGTATCGGCGGCTATGACGACGTTCGCGAGTTTTTCGGAAAAAGCCGCTCTTTGCCCAAGGATGGCGATACCAGCTACCAGCCGGTCATCGCGATTTTTGCAGTAGCGCTGCTTCTCGCGCTGGGGCTGAGCTGGGCCTTTCTTGACAACCTCTTTACCGTGCGCGCTGCGGAATGGTTCGTGAGTCTGTCGATGACCCTCCTGGCTGTCCAGAAGCTGCAAGACGTGCGCAGCTTTTCGACGATGTTTCTCAATTACGACCTGCTGGCCAAACGCTGGGTGCCGTACGGCTTCGTCTATCCGTTCGGAGAAGCCGCCGCCGGTATTCTCATGACGGCGGGCGCGCTTACCTGGCTTTCGGCTCCTCTGGCGTTGATTATCGGCACAATCGGCGCAACCAGTGTCTTCAAAGCTGTCTACATCGACAAGCGCGAGCTCAAATGCGCGTGCGCTGGTGGGAGCAGCAATGTTCCACTCGGCTTCGTCTCGCTAACCGAAAATCTGTTTATGATCGGGATGGGTCTGTGGATGGGCACGAAGGTGTTCTCATGATCGCTGCGCTCCTTCTGGCGACCGCCCTGTTCTTATTATCGGTAGCATCCCACCTCGTATTCCTCAAAGGCGGCACTGCGCTACTTGAGCGTCGACGAAACCTGCTCGCCAAGCTGGGCATTTCACTCCTTGTATTATGCTCGCACCTGCTGGTTGCGATCTACTTTGCCGTCGGTCTCTGGCTCGGCAGTGAATGGGGAATGGGGGGATTTAAAGATATCCCGTCGATGGGCTGGATGGATTATTTCTACTTTTCCCTGGTCAACATGACGACGCTTGGTCTCGGGGACATCTATCCAACTGAACATCTGCGCGCGGTTACGGGCATCCAGGCCTTAGCTGGTTTTGCGCTGATCAGCTGCTCGGCGCAGCTATTCTGGAAAATGATGACGAAAGGAGACGATGAATGACTGAAAAGACATCCCACTCGGGCGGGGGCGGGGGCGGGGGCGGCAACTATTGGCGGTTTATGGCCATGGTGTCGACCTCGACCGTGATCATGTTCTTCCTGATGTATGCCAACAGTTTCGACATGGATGATGTTTTCTGGAGCGAGACGCGCTTCTGGATGATGTTCGTCATGGGCGCGATTATGATGGTGGTCATGCTGCTCTTCATGTGGGGCATGTACAAGGACCGGACCAAGAACTTCATCATTCTGGGGGTCGGCGCGTTTGTCTTTGCGCTCGCGCTGTGGCTCGTGCGCAGCCAGACTACGGTTGATGACGCCGAATACATGGCCGCCATGATCCCGCACCATTCGATCGCGATCATGACCAGCGAAAGGGCGAGCCTGAAAGATCCGCGTGTCCGCGAACTCGCGCAGGCCATCATCGTCGCCCAGCGCCGTGAAATTGCTGAGATGAAATATCTCATCCAGGACATTGAGCAGAACGGTCCGCGAACCGAAGAACGCCTGCCTCAGGAGATGCAGCAATGAACAAGATCGTAATTCTCACGCTTGCAGCCCTCCCGCTGGCGGCCTGCAACACAAACACTTCAATCGGCAATGATCGCGAAGCGCAGCTCGATCCTCCGGCTACCGCGGCTCCTATAGAGAGTGCCGCGAACGCTCTTGCCAATCTCAGCCCCGGCCTAATGCTGCCTGAGACCATGAGCGACGCGGACATCGCCGCTCTCGGCGCGGAGAACGCATGCCAGTTCCGCTTGACCGAAGTCGCCTTCCCCTCATTCGTTTATGATAACAGCGGTCGCGGCGCGATAAAGATTAACGGCAAATTGATTCCCGTCACCGCAAGCGCGACCGGAAATTATGCGAGCGGCGAGCTTCGCATCGGCACGCGCTTACTCGAAGACGAAGGGGATGCGGGCCTTCAGATGCAGGAACTTATCGTTGCCGGCCCTGGGATGAAGGACGAGTTCGGGTTCTGGGGCTACACGACTTGCGGCAATAGCGAGGCCTAAAGGCGAACCAGCGGGCGCCGACGATCGTCGGTGCCCGCTGCATGATATCGGTCGGCCCGGCACGGATCGCCATACTTTATAATGAGGTAATCGAGTGGAAGCTCAGTCTGTGAACGACACATCGCCTATTGCCGTCTTCGGCGCAGGAGGAAAGACCGGGAGGGAAATCCTGCGTCATGCGGTTCACAAGGGCATTGAAGTGCGCGCGTTCGAACATACACTGCCCGAACCGTCGGACCGAGTGGACGGTGCCGAGTATTTCCAGTGTGACGTTCTCAATGATGATTTCAACAAAGAGCTACAAGGCTGCCGTGCCATCATCTCCGCGCTCGGAATAGGGTTCAGTCCTTCAACGGCCATCGATCCGCCGCCCCTCTATACCGAGGGAACCTCCAAGCTGGTCGAAGCGATGTCGGCGACCGGCATTTCCCGGATCGTCGTGATATCGGCAGCGTTTGTCGAGCCGCAGCCCAGCGTTCCAATGTGGTTCGAGCTCACAGCGAAGCCTGCCTTGCACAATTTTCTCGAACAGATGCGCGCAATGGAAGATTTGCTGGAGCGCGCGAAGGGACTGGAATGGACGGCTGCGCGACCGGGCTGGCTCTTGGACGAACCCTATACGGGTGAAGCCGTCATAACCGACGAGCGCCTTGCCGAAGGTTGCTTTCGCTGCAGGCACTCGGACCTCGCGGCCGCCATGCTCGAATTCGTGTGCGAAGGCAGCTGGATAGCTGGAAGGCCAGCGATCGGCGGACCCGAGGCGGAGCACTATGAAAACCCGGCGGCCATTAAAGCGGAACTCGGGATAGATTGAACGACGCACAATCGCCCGAAGCGCGATGGACCTGAGGGTTTTGAGCTCTTGAAGTCAGCCACTTGGTCGCAAGGCGATTGCGCCCGCCCACGTATCGAAGCTGACAGACCGATGGAATAGACAATTTGCCCGCAACAGAAAGCACTTCAGTGGCCAGCAAGGTAGCAATCTTCGGTGCAGGTGTTGCCGGTCTGACGGCAGCGCACGAACTTGTGCGGCGCGGCTATCAGGTTGCCGTATATGAAAGCAACGATATCGCGGGCGGCTTTTTCCGCAGCGCGCGCCGCGAAAGTGACAACTTGCCAACCGAATATTCTTGGCATGGCTTTGGGCCATGGTACCACAACACTTTCGATATTCTTCGCCAGATACCCTTCGATGACGAGGCATCACTGTACGACCGCATACTATCGCGCCCGATGGAATATGCCGTTGTCCCGAACCGCGTTGAAGGTGATAAGGAGACCGCCGACTTCTTTGAAAAGCCCACGGCCTTTCGCATGACGGCGTCCGACAAGATCTCACTCGCCTGGGGGATAATCAAGGCCTGGTCGGCCAATCACCGGTCGAAGCGTAACTATTCTCACGCCAACGCCGCAGCTTACTGGCAACCGCGGATGACGCCGACTGGACACAGAACGTGGAAAGCGCTGTTTGGTCCATGGATTGGGGCAGACTGGCCATATGCATCGCTGCATCACGTGGGTTTGTTTTTTGGCCGAAACATCAGGTCCGGCCCTCCGCATAAGCATCCCGCTGATGACGACGGCCCTGCCTGGGAACACCGATCGATGGGAGGATGGTCGCTTCTCAATGGGCCAAGCAATGAAGTGTGGTTCGACAGGTGGGTCGAGCATCTTGAAGATCGAGGCGTGGTGTTTCATTGGCAGTCGCCCCTCGAAACGTTGCACTTCGATGGAGCCCAAATAGCTGGCGCAAGCCTATCTTCGGGTGATGAATTGCGTGCGGATATCTATGTCTTGGCCAGCACTCCGTTCGCGTCTTCTGAAATCGTAGAGCGAACGCCTGTCTTGTTGGTTGACCCCCAGTTGGCGAAACTGAGGCCCGCTAGTCCAGGACGGCCCGCACACTCAGGTTTCCTTTCGTATCGCCTTTGCTGAACGCATGGCCTGGCCGCGCGAACGGACCGCGATCGCGCTGACTGATTCTCCCTTCAACATCACGCTCTTCGCAAATGAGCAATCTTGGCCTTTCCACATCGATCTAGGCGAGGAGGTGCAATCGCTCTGGACGTGCACCGCCTGTGTCGCGACCGTTCCGGGCATTGTCCACGGCAAGCCGCTTCGCAACTGTACCAAAAGCGAATTCATGGACGAAGTTCTCGCGCAGATACGCGCATCGGAAGCGCTGAAAGGAATGATCCGAGGGGCGAATGGCGGTCGCGGCCTTGAGGAGTTTGCAATCCTTAAGGCCGAAGTCTGGGACGAATGGGAATTCGACCCTTCCGGCATCACGCCAGAGCAGCCCAAATGGGTGACCACCACGAACACCCGGGACCATCGGCCCTGTCAGGCGACATCGATACCAAACCTTGTCTTGGCGGGTGCCCATACGGAAACAGAGGCAGATATCTGGAGCATTGAGGGAGCGGTTGAAAGTGGTCGCCGTGCTGCGAAAATCTTCGAGCCTGAAGTAGTAGTTAAGCCGCAGCACAAGCCTCT
The DNA here is from genome assembly GCA_018828205.1 of Alphaproteobacteria bacterium. Lineage (GTDB taxonomy): Bacteria > Pseudomonadota > Alphaproteobacteria > Sphingomonadales > Sphingomonadaceae > Qipengyuania. The sequence goes on along the minus strand of JAHJWA010000049.1, from coordinate 11,201 downwards.
CGCGCTCAAGTTCACATCATGGGTCGACGATGCATTTTTTGCCTTGCGGCTGCCACATGTGCTGTCTGTGATCGGAGCCCTCGTCGGCGCTGGCCTCGTGATCGGTTTGTATGAGCTGATTGTGCGGAGTTGATTGCAAGTGGAACCCGGCTGCGAGGCATAGGTTCGAAAGATATAACCAGAACGCTCAGAGGAGAGCTACCATGGATCGCGCCAAGATTGACAATGACCTTTCAGTACTGAATTTTCCGCCTGAAGCGCACGACATGCTAAATCTTGCAGAGGCTGGCTTCAAGACTGTCGTCAATCTCAGACAGGCAGGCGAGCAAGGGGAAAAGCTTAGCCCGCAGGCCGAAGCGGAAGAAGCGCGCGAAGCTGGCCTCGAATATCTTCACTATCCCGTCTCGCCGCCCGATCTGACGGCGGCAAAGGCGAAGGGTCTTGCAGTTCGGCTCGAACAGCTTCCCGGTCCCGTGGCCATTCATTGTGCAAGTGGCCGCCGGGCCAGCTTGATGGCGCTTGCATCGTGGGCGCATCAGCACAATTGCGGTGCATCCGCCGCTGCGGATCGCGGGCGGGAATCGGGCTTGGACATCAGCGAAGCCGAGCTGTCGCCAATGCTCGTAGAAAGCGAGGCCCAAGCGTGATTTTCAGACAGCTTATCGAGCGGGAGTCCTCTACCTATACCTATCTGATCGGATGCGAGAACACGGGTGAGGCGGTTCTGCTCGACCCCGTCATCGAGACGTGCAACAGGGATCTGAAAGCCGTCGCGGCATTGGGTCTCAACCTGTCCTTCACGCTCGACACGCATATCCACGCTGACCACATCACGGGTGCATGCCGACTGCGCAGTCTGACAGGGTGCAAGGTCGCTTACCCTGCCGATGACAATATCTCATGTGCGGATGTGGAAGTGAGCGAAGAGGCGCCCCTAGCGGTAGGTGACCTGACCATCCGCGCGCTGTTCACGCCTGGCCACACCGACAAGCATCACTGCTATCTGATAGAGCACGGCGGCCATACGCAGGTCTTCACGGGCGACGCGCTGCTGATTGATGGCTGCGGTCGCACCGATTTCCAGAACGGCGATTCAGAAACCCTTTACAGGTCAGTCCGCGAAAAACTGTTCGCCCTACCGGAAGACACGCTGGTCTATCCTGCGCATGACTATTCAGGGCGCCGCGTCTCGACGATCATGCAGGAACGCACACGTAACCCCCGCTTGAATGACGATGTCTCGCTTGCCGAATTCCAGCAAATCATGGCCGATCTTGATCTGCCTTATCCCAAGAAGATCGACGTGGCCGTGCCTGCCAATCGGAACTGCGGAGATTGTGTCGAAGAAGCTGTCGAGCACATGCATGAGATCGGCGGAAAATCCCCGCAGGGATAGCTTGGTTACCGAGGATAGCGCGCAACCACCGCCTTCCCTTACACGACCACGAACTGCCCCATCATCCCTGCGTCCTCATGTTCGAGGATGTGGCAATGATACATGTATGGCAGATCGGGATCGGTATTTTCTTCGAAGCGCAGAAGTACGCGAACCTGTTCGCGCGGATTGACGACAATCGTATCCTTGAAGCCAGTTTCCAGTGGCGGGGGAACCTGACCATCGCGGTCTAGCACCTGGAACTGGACGTTATGGATGTGGAACGGGTGCGCCATCATGGAGGCATTGGCAATTTCCCAGATCTCCCATTGTCCGACCGGCACGCGTTCGTTGATCACATTCATGTCCATCGTGGCGCCATTGATCGACATGCCACCGCCCATCATGCCCATGTCGAGAACGAACCGGCGCGTGCGGATCGCGAGCGACGGGTCGGGCGGAGTAAGCGATGCCAGTTGAGCGGGTAGCGGCAAGGCGCTCGCCGAGCCTGCGGGCCTGATGTCCAGAATTTTGGATGTTTGTTCGGAGCTGCCAGCATCGTTACGGCGGCCCATCATGCCCCCGCCCATCATGCCCCCGCCCATCATGCCCATGCCATTCTCAGGGCTATTGGCGATCAAGCGAAGCGGACGCCCTTCTGAGAGATCAAGAACGACCTGGGCACGTTCGCCCGGAGCCAGTTTGAGCGATCGTATGGAATGTGCGCGATCAAGCAAGCCGCCGTCGCTCGCGATCAATTGCATCGGCCGATTTCCCTCGAGCGAGAAATTGTAGAAACGGGCGTTCGATCCGTTGAGGATACGTAGCCGCAATCGGCTGCTCTGTGCCTCGAACACGGCATTTTGCGTGCCGTTCACGAACATGTGATCACCACGTACGCCCATCATCTGTGCATGCATCCCACTGGGGTAAATCAAGCGACCGGATTTATCGAGCATGCGATCCTGAACGATCAAGGGTATGTCATCGACGCCGTAGTCGCTGGGCAAGTCAAGGCGGTCTTCCTCGTCGTCGCGGACATAGATCGGGGCTGCCAGACCGGCATAAACCTGAGGGCCCGCCCCGCGATGCAGATGCGAATGGTACCAGTAGAGCGACGCGCGCTGGCGCACCTCGAATGACGGGCTCCACCGTTCGCCCGGAGCGATAAGTTGATGCGGCCCACCATCTGCCGCAGCAGGAAGTTCGAAACCGTGCCAGTGGACGGTCGCTCCCTCCGGCAGCGAGTTATCGATATGGAACCGTACAGTTTCCCCACGGCGCATCTCCAGTGTCGGTCCGAGATAAGGCGCGTCGATGCCGATCGTAGGCGAAGCTACCCCCGGGACGAACTCCTTCTCGCCTGGCGTCAGGGAAAGGCGAAAAACGCGTTCACCCTTATCAATCTCGCCTCTACGCAAGGGCGGTATGGAAAGGGGGATGGGCTCTCGGGTGCTGCCCAAGAGCGAGGTATTCTGCGCTTTGCATCCCGTCAGAGGGAAAACCGTGAAGGCTGCCGTTGCCAGTCCTGCACTTTTGATCAGCGCTCGACGGGGGATGAGTAGATCCTTGCTCATGCCAGCTGTGTTTGTCCTCTTTCATATTGGCTCGTGCCGGATCGATTTGAAACCAGCCAGGCTTCGCTAGAGCGATTGCGGATCTTCACATTACGAACCGGTCCCAGCCCGCATAATGCTCACGGCTACGCTTGCCTTGAGGCAGGCTCAGTCCGATCAAGAGCAGTCCGACCCCAACCGATGCCACCGTTCCGGCAGACGACGCCCCCGCAAGGAGGAATGGCGATGCGACAAGCCAGGCGCCAAATGCTGCGTTGAGGAAGCGCAGGGCGCGCGCGACTTCCGCAGTCGCGATAATGGCAACCGTAATTACCAAAGCGCCGACCACATGATCGCTGTTGGCCATCGCCCCCTCGCTGCCAAGCGTGATCCTTGTTAGCATCAGCCACGCTCCCAGAGCCGTGCTGGCCATCAGGGTCCAGGGGAAGGTCACGCCGCGCACCGTGTTGTTCCAGATCGAGCGCGCATCGGTCATATAGTCGGTATCGTCGATCTCGCCGTGTGCCACTGCACCGCCCTTGAAGAAGGTACGGACAAGCGGTTTGCCTTCCTTTCTCGACCAGTAGAGATACTGCCCCATGGCGATGACTTCATCGAGAGAGAACGGGATCATGATGAGCATCGCAAGGGCAGCAATCAGCGCCGGCGTGCTCCACGTTCCGATCACGATCGGCTGAATGATCACGAAATAGATACTGACCACACCCAGTGGAATGACCAGAATGCCGAAGAAGGTGACCATCCACGGCATGGTGCGCCAGCGCGCGCGGGTTCCCATGACCGCCATCAGGATTTCAAGCACATAGCTGACCGCTCCAAGCCCGGCATCGGGGATCGGCCAGGCCTTGGATACATCCGAAGTGATGATTTCCTCGGTACCGTTCTTGGGATCGGCAAGCGATCCGGAGAAGAACGGTTCCCACGCCACATCGATATGACCAAGCTGGTAGGAGGTGAGCATACGCGATATCAAAAGGCCGATTATGCCCATCGCAACGATCGGGAAACGCTGGGCATCGGTCGAGGGACTGTAGGTCCACCCGGGCGGGATGGACTTCTTGTCCATCATGCCTTCCATGCTCATGCCGGGCATCATGGGCACTAGCACCGAAAATGCGATTGCCAATGTACCGACAAGCAGATTGGTCAGATATTGTGCCGCGCTCGGACTCCAGAAGAACAAGGGCGCGAAAAGCAGCCAGATGCCGATGAAGGCTGTCGCCCACTGTCCGAACCAGGCGGTGCGCTTCGAAAGCGACATGGCGCCGAAGATCATCAACGCGATCCCGCTTAGCATATCGCTTAAGGCAAGAGCATTGGCCCGCCATTCGATCGACGGCAAACCCCGCTCGAGAGTGACCGCTACGACCGAAGCCCGGGCAGTATCGGCGGATACGACGTCATAGACACCCGGACTTGCAGCAAGCCACAGGCCGAGCCCGATGACAGCAAACTGCGTCCAGCGGGTACCGCGTTGGGGTCCGTCCATGTCGTGCATTTCCCCGTCCACCTGGTGCCCGTTATGCGGCATATCGGTGTCATGCGACTGAGGCTGCATCCGTTCGGATTTCAATGCGTCAGAACGCTTCGGATGCCAGGCCACCCTGGCGGTATTTAGCTTGTTCGTTTCGTACCAGTCCTGCGGGTCGGCTTTCAACGCGTCGATGATGGTCGGAAGCGTGTCGCGGAGCGAATGCTCTGGCTCCCACCCCAGCAGGTTCCGGGCCCGGGAGATATCAAGGATGTAGTGAGCATTGGCGTCATCGACCATCCATTGCTTGACGAAGCCGTCATGGCCAAGGACTTCTTCCTCGATCCACGTGCCCAGTTTCGCCACGCTCTTTGGAATGCGGACAGTCGTCCATTCTTCTCCATGGATCTGACAATGAACGATGTCTTGAATTTCGGCATAGCCCAGCGTTTCGGGCTCTCCGACAAGAATCGGCGTCTCGCCCTCGAGGTCAGCGCGATTTGCAATTGTACGCTCTACCGCTCTGGTCAGATCTTCGAGGTGCAGTGCCGATTGCGCTGCGCACAACATGCCGGGATACAGATGCGCCGACACGCGGTGCTCATAGACACCGGCAATTTGTTCGGCGAGAAAGGCGGAGTGCCCCTTATCGTCATAGACTCCGGCGAACCGCAGGAACACAACCGGAATGTCGCCACGGTTCTCGCGCAGTACCTGCTCGGCGTCGGCTTTCGACTGAGGGTATGGCCAGGTAGGTCCGAGCGGACTGGATTCGTCGATACGCTCGTCGGGGAGCGGCTTGGGCTCGTGTACAAGCATCGAGCTTGCATAGATGAACTGTTCAACGTCGAAGTCCTGCAGCCCCGTGATCAGCCTGCGCGACCCTTCAACGTTGACGTCATTGTACAGAGGGTTCGGGTCGCCCGTGATGTCGAAATAGGCAGCTAGGTGTACACACGCCGCAATCGCGTTGCCGTGCGCGGCTCGCACCCTGGCCAGGGCATCGGCAATCGAAGCGTCGTCCGCGAGGTCAACGGCGTATGAGGCGTCGAGCCCAGGGATGTCTTCCGCGACCGCGCGATCGAGGCCGATGATGCGATATTGACCGCTTAATCGATCAACCAAAGAGCGTCCGATGTATCCTCTTGCACCGGTTATCAGGACGACGCCTTCAGCCATTGTCTACTCCATCGCGTTGTTCTTGGGTTTACTCTTCAAGACAGGACCGTCCTCAAAGGAAGACGGTCCTGCAGCGGCCCTCGGACTAGCAACAACCCGATGAGTCCTTTTCCTGAGATGGCTTGGAGATTTCCTCGACGAGTTCTGCAGTTTTTGCATCAGCACCGGACCGTGCAATATCGGCCTGGGAAACCATACCGCAGCAATTCCCTTCGTCATCAATCACGGGAACGCGCCGGACCTGGTTGCTCTCCATCGTGGAGCAACATGCATCTACCTCGGTGTCCGGCGTGACAGTAACAACCGACCGGGTCATGATGTCCCCCACCGGTGTGTCGGGCGACTTGCCTTCAGCTACGACGCGACAGCAAATGTCTCGATCTGTGACCACTCCCACCAGACCGCCTTCGCCATCAACAACTGGAATTTCTCCGCAGTCATTTCCCACCATGAGCTTCGCTGCGTCCTGTGCGCTCGCATTTTCGTCGCAGCAGGCGGGATTCTTCGTCATAATGTCCTTAACATGCATAGCTTTACTCCTTCATTGGTCGATCTGCGCGAAAGCACTTCCCATCAGGGCTGCTTCGCTCGAATCATTGGAAGTAATAAGGTAACGGTTCCCATCGTTGGAAGGTCAAGCATCCTCCTTGCGGCGCATTGGGTATCCGCCGCCGACCTGGACCGCTCAAGGTGGTCGCGAAGGTGCTTCTCTTGCGAGGTTCTTTGATGGGTCACGCTTGCAGTACGAGCCAACTGCTCAAGCCCCTCAAATTTGCTGAACGGTAAAGGCGGGGAGCTTGGAAAAACATCGGCTCAGCGAATGGATAGCTCCCACTCAACATCGAGCTGATATCGGGATTAGTCCCAAATCAATGTTCGCAAGCGGGCTGACCACGCCTTGGCCAAAAACTGCAATCGCGAAACTGGCCAAGCTTGAGGTCTTGCGGACATCGACGCAGCACCTTCGAACCCGCTCCAGGAGTCTTAAGTTTCTCGACGGTCAAATGTCGGACGTGTCCTGAACCAATTGCTGGTCCAACCCAAAAATGAAGCTGACCATGACAACAGACCAGTGCCAACTCTGTTTTTAGCAGACCCGCTGGTATCCGAACTTGTGACCGACTTCCTTTGCTAAGGCAGGATTGGCATCGTCGGACAGATCTTTGAGGATAGGACAATCTGGCTTGTCATCGTTCGTGCAACCCTCGATAAGATGCTCGAGGGCGTCGATCATGGAATGAATTTCTGCAGCCTTGGCGCGCAGAGCACCCAGATGTCCATCGGCAACCTCCCGAACATCCTTGCTGGCTCTTTTCTCGTCGTGCCACAGACCGAGCAATTCGCCGATATCATCTACCGAGAAGCCTAGGTTGCGGGCGCGGCGGATGAACCGCAGCGTATGTATTTCGGCAGGGCCGTAAAGCCGATAGCCAGCTTCGGTGCGCTCGGCCGCTCCGATCAGACCGATTTTCTCATAATGCCTGATCATCTTGGCCGACACGCCACTGTCTGCGGCGGCCTCACCAATTGTGTGTAGATGGTTCATGCATGCTGGATAACTTTCCCACGATGGGAATGCAAATAACCTCCGCCGCCGGAATATTTATTCTGACGCCCCTCTTGACCTTCCCATGATGGGAAGCCCTATCTTTCGGGTGATGTTTGATTCGCGGAGGAAGATTTGAAGAAAGCGCACTCCCGCGCATTGGCGCCGACATGCCCAGACGCTGCACCACCCTGGAAAGACGCAAGCCATATATGCGCAGCTAACCTGGGCAGGTAACTTGAGCGGCAAGTTCGCGCGCTTCCAAGTCTTGCGCATGATGACGCAAAACTGAATTTAGCGGAACAATGAAAGGAACTCTTTGATGAATAGTTTGAAACTAGCCGCCCTCGGAGCCTTGGCAACCGCCGGTCTCGCAACAGCTGCGGCCGCGCAACCCCAAGTCGATCATCAGCCCGCTCCGCAAGAGAGTTCGCAAAGTCAGGAGAGCAGCCATGAGCATGGTACAATGCAGGGCGAAATGTCGGGCTTGGAAGGCGACATGCGGGGCATGGATGGTGACATGTCCGGCATGATGGCGATGATGAACAATCCCGAGATGCGCGCTGAAATGATGGCGATGATGAACGATCCGGAAATGCGCGCCCAAATGATGGACATGATGCGCAACTGCAGCGAAATGATGAGAATGAAACAGGAACAGACGTCAGATGAAGAAGCAGGGTAATCCTGATCATCACACGTCACCTTGACGGATTGCCTTCGCAAAAACCTACCCCGCACACCCGAACGGGGCAGGCCTCGTCCGAATAACGATCGATAAATCCTGCCGACCTCATGTACCATGCAAGCGAACCATATTTATGATTGCTACCACGACAGATCACGAAGGCTTGTCGAGACTCGCTTGCGCTCGTAGAGAAAGATGATGCGGTTACTGCGCTCTCTTGGAATTTTTCTGATTGCTTGCGGACTCTTTGTCCAGTCGGCCGCTCATGCCTCGGCGCTTCCACAGGCGCCGGCGACGATCGACGGGCCGTGCGATGAGATGCGCATGGAGGCTGGTTCTTCGACCGCTCCGGAAGACCAACACGGACCGTGCAAAAATCTTCGCCTGGATTGCCTTGTAGCCCTCGGCTGTATCGCTCCGCTGGTGATGGCCGGAGCCCCATCAGGAGAGCGTGTAACACTTGCTGCGCGTCCCTTGTTCACCCCGTTTGCCGCTTATTCTTTGGCTCTCGTTGGTCAAGGACCCGAGCCGCCCCCTCCGCAATAGCGATTCTGAGTTTTGCCAGGGACTACCCTGCATACTGAAGCTGGACGAATTTTCCGTCGCGCCTAGCGATGGTCGTTTGTTCCGTCCGCGCTTACGTCGCGCGCTCTAGCGGAATCTAGAACTCATGCAGAAAATTTGCTGGACCGCATTTCCGGTCCTGCTGGCTTTGGCGCCAGCTAGTTACGCCCAGTCGATCGGCTACGAGGAGGCCTTGAGAGCGGCCGTTAGCGAGCAGCCGCAGGTGCGGGCGCGGGAGTTGCAGCTCGAGGCACGTCGCAGCGTCGCTGACGCAGCTGACGAACTACCTGATCCTCGGCTCCGCGCTGGAATTCAGAACCTTCCGGTGACAGGCCCGGCAGCCTTCGAGATCGACCGGCAGCTGCCCACCCAGATCCAGGTCGGTGTGGAGCAGGACATCCCCAATCTCGCCGAGCGCCATGCGAGAGCGCGCGTGGCAGCGGCCGATATAGATCTGGCTTCCGCGCAGCTGACACGCGCGCAGCTCATGGCTCGGCTTGGAGCAGGCGAGGCCTGGATCTCGCTCGCTTACACCCAACAGGCCCTGAATGTTACCGATGACGCACTTAGGCAGATTGAAAGACTGGTGCCTCTGGCGCGGAGCGCTGTTGCCGCGGGATCGGCCAGGCCGGCTGAGAGCCTCGAGATCCGCCGTGCGGTACTGGAAGTCGAGGACGTGCGGACGCGCCTAGAAGGCGACCTTGACGCGGCACAAGCCATGTTGGCGCGATATGCTGCTGTGCAAGACGCAGTTGCCACCGGGGCGATCCCCGGGGCGGATGTCGATGCCGAGCGACTTCGGGCGACCCTAGAGCTTAATCCCGACATCATTCTCGCTATCGCACAGGTCCGACAGGCAGATGCGAGGATCGATCTTGTCCGGTCGGAGAAGCGGCCCGATTTCGGCATCAATCTCAGCTATGGCAGGCGCGATCCGATGTTCGGCGATGTCGTCTCGGTCATGGGCTCAATTACGCTCCCCATCTTTGCGGGCAGGCGACAGAACCCGAGGATTGCCGCTGCTGAAGCCGAAGCAAGCGCAGCGCAAGCGATTCAGCTTGATCGGTTGCGCGAACTGCAAGCGCAATTCGAAGCCGACCTTGCAGCCTGGCGCAGCGCATACCGCCAGTGGCAGCGGGCCACGGAGGAGTTGCTACCCCTCGCCCAAAGCCGAGCTGATCTCGAAAGTGCGAGCTTCGCGGCAAACCGCGCCGAACTGCTCGACGTCATCGAAGCGATCAAGGCCCTGGCGCTCCTACAAATCGAGATCCTTGAGCGTGAGGAGGCGACAGTCGAAGCCGCTACGACCTTGCGACTGACCTATACGGAGTTCCAGCCATGAGAGCGAAAATGGGAGCCGCGTGGGGCAAACTGTCGCCGCGCCAGAAATCCTGGACCATGGCAGCAACGGTCGCGCTGATCAGCGCCACCGCAGGATACGGGTTATCGCAGCTGGGTGAGGGCGGAAGTCAGACAAATGGCGATGGGGGATCATCCAGCGCCGAATGTGAGGACGTGCTTTACTGGTACGATCCGATGGTGCCGGGACAGCGCTTCGACGAGCCTGGAAAGTCGCCGTTCATGGATATGGAACTTGTCCCTAAATGCGCCGGCGAGGAGGCTACCTCCGGGGTCCAGATCGACGCAGGGCTTGTCCAGAACTTCGGCATCCGCACCGCCGACGCCGAATACGGCGTACTTGAGCCGGAAGTGTCCGTTACCGGTGTTCTTGCTTACAACGGGCGTGACGTTGCGATTGTCCAGCCAAGGGCTGGCGGCTTTGTACAACGCACCTATGGGCGTGCTCCAGACGATGTGGTGGGCCGAGGCGCGCCGCTGGCCGATATTCTCGTACCCGAATGGGGTGGAGCGCAGCAGGAATATCTGGCCGTCCTGAACAGCGGCGATGAGCAGCTTGCACAGGCAATGCGCGAGCGCATGCGGTTGCTCGGCATGTCGAATGGGCAGATTTCCTCGGTGAGCCGGACCGGCCGCGCCCAAGCGACGATCACAGTCACCGCTCCGACTGGCGGGGCCATCACCATGCTCGGCGTGCGACCCGGCATGACCGTGATGGCAGGCCAGACCCTGGCAGAAATAACCGGATTTTCGCCGATCTGGCTCGAGGCATCGGTGCCCGAAACACAAGCAGCGAATATCCGGGTTGGCCAACCTGTCAGCGCAACTTTGACCGCATTTCCCGATGAGAGGTTTTCCGGACCGATCATCGCGATCTTGCCGAGTGCACAGGACGCGAGCCGGACAATCACCGTCCGCGCGCAATTGCCCAATCCGTCCGGACGGCTCAAGCCAGGCATGTTCGCGCAGGTCTCGCTGACCCCCGACACCCGGCGCGCCCTGCTGGTGCCGTCCGAAGCGGTGATCCGGACCGGGCGCCGCACGATCGTGATGATCAAACAGGACGAGGGCGGGTTCATGCCTGCCGAAGTCCGGATCGGTCGTGAGGCGGGAGGCAGGACCGAAGTGCTGGCCGGCCTTTCGCAAGGCGAAGAAGTCGTAACCTCGGGCCAGTTCCTGCTCGATTCCGAGGCAAGCCTGGCAGGACTCGATGTTCGTACGATCGAACAGACAGGCCAGGACCAGGACCAGGACCAGGAGGGTGAAGACGAGCCCGCGACATTCAGTGCCATAGGCACGATTGAGAAGATTGCCGATGCCTCCGTCACGCTGCGGCACGGGCCCGTCCCGCGGCTAGACTGGCCTGCCATGACGATGACCTTCCGCACGAAGAATGCAGCGCAGATCAGCGGATTCGAGAAGGGCGACAGAGTGCGCTTTAC